>DAOUYY010000018.1 GCA_030665885.1 Fidelibacterota bacterium | reverse complement strand
TTGGGTTCAGAAATATCCTGCGGTGCGGATTGGCCATTTGGATAAAAAATATTGGAATCGTAAAAATATAACAGTTGAGCATGCGCGAGTAATAAAGCGTCTGGCTCATGCTGTAGGAGCAGTTTCTCCTGAGTTTTATACTTGGGGTAAGCAAGTAAAGTATAGAGATGAATCAACAAATCCCAATATTATTATATATGGTGGAGATGAAAATTGGGCTGAAGTAAACGATCGGTATATCAGTGAAGGACGGCTTTTTATTAAAGAAGATATATACCATAAAAGATATGTTGCAGTCATAGGCAGTGACATTGTCGAGAAATTATTTCCTTTTTCTTATCCAGTTGGTGAAAGAATTAAGATTGGGAACATCAGATTCGAAGTTGTAGGTGTAATTGATAAAAAAGGTGAAATATTTGGAAATTCTCAGGATAACCTTGTCACAATTCCTTATTCCACATTTAGAAAAGTATTTGGTACAAAACGTACTGTCAATATTGGTATTAAAGCAAAAAGCGTAGAACTAATTCCTGAAGCAATTGATCAGACTATATCGGCATTACGTATTGCGAGAAAAGTACCTCCTGGTGCAGAAAATGACTTTGAGATTGTTACTCAAGACTCTATTATGGATACCCTGAAAAATTTAACTGGATTTGTCTTTATTGCTGCAGTTGTAATATGCGGAATATCACTTCTTGTAGGCGGTATTGGAATTATGAATATTATGTTGGTTTCTGTAACTGAGCGAACCAGAGAGATAGGGATCAGAAAAGCTATCGGTGCAAAGCGCAAACACATATTATTCCAGTTTATGACTGAATCGATAGGTATTTGTATTTTTGGTGGAATAATAGGAGTTATTTTAGGCGTTGTTGTCGGACTTTTTATAAGTGCAGCATTAAAACTACCACCAACAATACCTGTATGGTCTATTTTCCTTGGCTTAGGATTTTCATTGCTTATAGGTGTAGTGTTTGGTGTTTATCCCGCTATGAAAGCGGCTCGACTAGATCCTATTGAAGCGTTAAGGCATGAATAATACAAACCAATTTCCGCAAACAGAGTGTCCGCTTTAAAATCCGTTTACTGCTGGACTACTGACGGAGATAAATTGGTTTTGTAGTTGTGGCAGGAGCAATCTCCTGTCACTATGTTAAGCATTGATTGTCGCTACCAATTTCAACACTCTGAAATAATAAATTTCCTCTATTAATAGAAATAAAACGAACAAATCAATTTCTGTGAAGTAAAATTGGTCTTATTTTTTATTATGGCAAAATTTTTGCAATTGCTTCGCTTGATTTAGCGTATCAAAACTTGTAAATTGTTCCGGCGAGAATGATTAGTGAAAAGGGAAATATAGAAATAGATGAAAAATCGGTAGAGAAAATAGAGAGATTAGCAGGACTTATTTTTACATATGAAGAAAAGAATATACAGAACAAATTGGTCAAATTCTTGGATATATGAAGAACTTGAATAAGGTAAACATAGAAAAAATTAGACCGGCATCAAATGTCCAAGAAGTTACTAATGTATTTCGAGAAGATAAAAATTTTCTGTCTCCGAAAAAAGAAGACGCACTTAAAAACGCTCCTGAAGTCCAGGATTTGTATTTCCGTGTTCCGAAAGTTATTTCTGATGGACCTACACCGAGAAAGGACACAACTAAATGAATGTTCTTGGAGTTATTCCTGCTCGGTATAGTTCTACCAGATTACTTGGTAAGCCTTTGAAAATTTTGAATGGACAATCGCTTATCCAGAGAGTTTATGAAAATGCATTGAAAACCAAACTTATTAATGAACTTGTGGTGGCAACCGATGATGAACGGATATTTAAGCATGTAAAATCTTTTGGCGGGAAAAGTGTTCTAACTCCATCGGATTTACCTTCCGGCACTGACCGGGCTGCTTATGTAGCAAAGTTATACGATTGTGATATCATTGCTAATGTACAGGGCGATGAACCTTTCCTTTCATGCGAAGTAATTGATGATTGTATAAAAGTTCTCATAGATAATGATAATTTGCTTGTATGCACAGCAGCTCACTCCGGGATTAGGGAAGCAGAATTAGCTGATCCTAACACTGTTAAAGTATTGGTCAATCGGACAAGCGAAGCAATTTACTTCAGTCGTCAAAATATTCCATACATCAGATTGAATGACATTTTAATCGCTGATCATCCTGCGCTTATACATATTGGTATATATGTTTATCGTAAGGATTTTTTATTGAGATTTATCGAAATGCCCGTTTCTAAGCTTGAACAATTGGAACAGCTGGAGCAGCTTAGAATTTTGGAAAATGGTTATAAAATAAAAGTTATAATAACAGACAAAGATTCTTTTGGTATTGATACTCCCGAAGATTTAGGAAAAGCTGAAAATATATTACAAAAAAATGGTGACTGAAAAAGAGACCAAACATATTTTCGTTACTGGTGGCGTTATTTCCGGACTTGGAAAGGGAATCGCCTGTGCGTCAATCGGTTATTTATTGAAATCCTGGGGTTTTAAAGTTACAATCCAAAAATTTGATCCATACATTAATATTGATCCCGGTACAATGAGTCCATATCAGCATGGAGAGGTTTTTGTTCTTGAAGATGGTTCTGAAACTGACCTTGACCTGGGACACTATGAACGTTTCATTGGTATTGATATGAGCGCTGATAATAATACTACAACCGGTCAGGTTTATAATGAAGTTATTAGCAGAGAGCGAAGAGGAGATTATCTTGGTGCGACAGTCCAGATCATACCTCACGTAACTGATGAAATTAAGAGACGAATAGTAAAAATAAATAGTGATGGGCAATTTGATGTTGTGATTACAGAAGTTGGAGGAACAGTAGGAGATATTGAAGGATTACCATTTATAGAGGCTATCAGGCAGTTCAGGCTTGAGAAGGGACATGAAAATTGTATCAGTATACACTTAACCCTTGTCCCTTATATTGAATCAAGTGGGGAGATAAAGACTAAACCTACTCAGCATAGTGTAATGCGCCTTAGAGAGATTGGAATCCAACCGGACATACTTCTTTGTAGAACTAAGTATAACCTTACTGAGGAAATACGGAAGAAGATAGCCCTTTTCTGTAATGTATCTCCTGATGCTGTAATTGAGGCAATTGATGCAGAAACTATTTATGAAATTCCACTGATTTTTCATAAACAAGGACTTGATGATTTAATTATGAAGTTGTTGAGTCTTCCAGCAAAAAAATCAAATTATAAACGGTTGGAAAAGTTCGTTGATAAAATTAAGAACCCTTCAAATAAAGTGGATATATGTATTTGTGGTAAATATACTCAGTTACACGATGCCTATAAATCGATTATAGAATCTTTTATTCATGCCGGAGCTGAAAATAATACGCATGTAAATATTAAATGGGTCGAATCGGAAGAATTTAGTAATTGTAATAACCCTGAAGAATTACTAGATGACGTAGAGGGACTATTGATTCCAGGTGGGTTTGGTGATAGAGGGATAGAGGGTAAAATTTTAGCTATAAGAACTGCCAGAGAAAAGAAAATCCCGTTTTTTGGAATCTGCCTCGGCTTACAGTGTGCTGTTATTGAATTTGCGAGGAATGTGTGTGGGTTGAAAGATGCGAATAGTACAGAGTTTGATGATAGTACGCCTTATCCAGTGATAGACCTGATGGAAGAACAGAAGCGTATTTCGGAGAAGGGCGGTACGATGAGGCTCGGAGCTTATTCAGGGGAAATCAATGATGGGACAAAAACTCGGAAAATTTACAGAGAGAAAGAATTGTCAGAAAGGCATAGACATCGCTATGAGGTAAATAACTTATATCTGGAGAAACTTGAAGATTCGGGAATGGTTGTAGGTGCGGTGAATAAGGAACTTAACCTTGTTGAAATGGTTGAGTTATCTGATCATCCGTGGTTCGTAGCATGTCAATTTCATCCGGAATTAAAATCCCGTATAGGTAAGGCTCACCCCCTATTTAGAGATTTTGTGAGAGCTGCGCTTGAGTATAATCGCAGAAATAGGGAAAATTTTAATCAAAAAAAGCTGAAAAATGAAGCATAAAGTTTCTGTAAAATCAATCCCAGTAGGTGATGGGTATCCACTGATTTTCATTTTGGGTCCCTGTGTTATCGAGGGACTTGATCATGCTCTCTTTATGGCTGAAAGTCTAAAAAAGATTTCTGAACAGGAATCTATTCCACTTATCTTTAAATCTTCATACGACAAAGCAAACCGCACATCAATAGATTCTTATAGAGGACCCGGTCTTGATGAAGGATTGAAAATTTTGTTGGAAGTCAACAAGCAAATTAGTCTTCCGATCTTAACTGATATACATTTGCCCTCTCATGCAGAAGCAGCAGCTGAGGTTGTTGATGTTTTACAGATCCCGGCTTTTTTATGCAGACAAACTGATCTGCTTGTTGCAGCAGGAAAAACAGGTAAGCCTGTGAATATTAAAAAAGGTCAATTTGTAGCTCCATATGATATAGGTCATATTGTTGAAAAAGTTGAATCTACTGGCAATAAGTCAATTCTTATCACTGATAGGGGAAGTAGTTTTGGATATCGAGGACTTATTTCTGATGTAAGGGCTATTCCTATAATGAAAAAAACGGGATATCCGGTGATATTTGATGCTACACACAGCGCTCAGGTCCCGGGTGGAAGTATAACTGGTGGTGAAAGAGAGTTTATACCTCATTTAGCTAAGGCAATGGTTGCTGCTGGGTGTGATGGGATTTTTATGGAAACCCACAATAATGTAGAAGAAGCTAAAAGTGATAATGCTACGCAATACCCTCTTTCTAAATTGCCGGAGTTGATTAGAGAATTAGTAGAAATATCAAATTTAGTCCGTGGTTTTAATAAGAAGTGAATGTTTGGGTAAATTTTGAAGGAATTATAGAAACTAATTAAATAATGGTAAACAATAATATAAATAGCGAACTCGAGAATAAATTAAAGAAAATTAAACTTTTGATAGCTGACGTGGATGGGGTTTTTACTGATGGAGCTCTTTATATAGGAGAGAATGGACAGGAATTTAAAAAATTTCATGTGCTTGATGGGCTTGGAATTGCGCTTCTAAAAGCTGTTGGGTTTCCTCTTGCAATTATATCGGGGCGGAATTCTGAAGCGACAACTTATCGCATGAAAGAGCTGGGATTGGAAGAGAATTTATATCAAGGTAATCTTGCGAAAATAGAACCTTATATATTGATAAAGAAGAAATTTAGATTGCAAGATGAAGAGATTGCATATATCGGCGATGATCTTGCCGATATTCCTCTTTTGAAGCAAGTAGGGGTACCAGTAAGTGTAGCAAATGCTCTGGAAGAAGTTAAAGAAAAATCGCTTTATGTTACTAGTAAAGCTGGAGGAGAAGGAGCGCTTCGAGAGTTTATTGAACTGGTTTTAAAAGCACAGGGTAAATTTATAGAAGCCTTAGAAATCGTAACAAAGGATACTTATAAGGATAAATGATCTATGCCGAAATCATATTTTGAAAAAGCCAAGAAACTTATTCGAGCTGAATCAGAAGCTATTGCAAATCTCGAAAATAGAATTGACGATAAATTTAAAAGAGCTGTTGATACACTTTATAGCGTTAAGGGCAAAGTAATTATTATCGGTGTAGGGAAATCCGGTCTTATTGGAAGAAAGATCGCCGCAACATTGTCCAGTACAGGAACGCCGAGTTTTTTTGTTCATGCCTATGAAGCAGGACATGGTGATCTTGGCGGTATATCGAAAAATGACGCACTTATTGTGGTCTCAAACAGTGGTGAAACCGATGAAATTATTTATTTAATTCCTTTTATAAAAAAGATAAAAGTTCCCATTATAGGGTTGTTAGGAAAAACGAATTCCACTTTAGCTAATAAATGTGATATTGTTCTCAGTACATGTGTAGAAGCAGAGCCCTGTCCTCTTGGTATTGTACCTACTGCCAGCGCTATAGTTACCATGGCGATGGGAGATGCGTTGACTGTGGCATTGATGGATAAACGCCAATTCAAAAAAACTGATTTTGCTGGCTTACACCCGGCTGGTTCTCTTGGCAGAAGGCTTTTGACTACTGTTAGTGATTTAATGCACAGGGGTGATCAAATTCCTTTTGCCGTCGAAAATAATAATATGCGTGAAGTTCTGTTTATGATGACTAAGAAAGGACTTGGTATTGTTGGGATTTTAGATAAAACAGATGATCTTGTAGGAGTAATTACCGATGGTGATTTACGTAGAGGATTGGAAAAGAAAAATGATTTCTTGAATCATTTAGCTAAAGACATTATGTCTAAAAATCCGAAATGTATAGATGTTTCCAGCCTTGCTATCGACGCCCTCCACTTGATGGAGGAATTTGCAATTACAAATCTTTTCGTTTTCGATGAATTGAAGTCCGGAAAGCCTACAGGAATTATTCATATTCACGATATTTTAAGATATGGAATAATGTCGTAATATTCGCTGAAAATAGATGGAATAATAATGACTAAAAAAGTTTACAGTTCAAATTACAAATTGCAAATTACAAATTTATTACACTTGCAAAAGTTTTCACTTTCCTCTTTTCACTTCTCACGTTTCACGTTTCACGTTTTACTTTTCACATTTCACATTTCACTTTTCACCTTTTTCTTTTCCTGTTCTGATTTACCTGAAGATGAGACTGTGCAAGCAGATAAACAATATCCCGATCAGGAAAGCTGGTCCTCAGATATTATTCTAACGAAAGATGGTAAAAAGATAGCAATTATTGGCGCCGGTCATTTAGTAAAATATAATGATCAAGCTCTAATTTTTATGGATGAGAAAGTCGATGTAGATTTTTTTGATACTCAGGAAAATCACCTATCTCATTTAAAATCAGAAAAGGCAAAAATAAATGAGAGAACGAATGATTTGGTTGCTTTTGGAAATGTAGTTGTGGTTTCTGATAGTGGCGTTACTCTCTATACAGAGGAGTTAAAGTGGGAGCACAAAAGAGAAAAAATAATATCAGAGGTTTTTATTAAATTGGTCACTGAACTGGACATTTTAACTGGAGTAGGTTTTGAGTCGGATTCTAATCTTGAAAATTGGGTAATACATAATCCATCAGGTGTGACTGATAGGTAATTTAAAAAGTAGGCGGTGGCAGTAAGTAGTAAGCAGTAGGCAATGGAAACAATCACAAATCATCAATCACAAGTTACAGATCAGAAGGTGTTACGAGGCGAACTGCTTTGTAAAGTTTATGGTAAAAGACGGGTTGTTGATGATGTATCGATTGAGGTAAGAAAAGGCGAAATAGTTGGACTTCTTGGACCTAATGGCGCAGGTAAGACTACAACTTTTCATTTGTTTACGGGAATGATTAAACCAACATCCGGTAAAGTGTTTTTAAACGATATCGAACTTACTCATTTTCCAATGTATAAAAGAGCCCAATTAGGAATAGGTTATCTTTCGCAAGAGGCATCTGTTTTTCGTAAACTTACTGTTGAACAGAACATTCTTTTGGTTTTGCAAACTCTTGATATAAGCCGAGAAGAGCAAATAGAACGTTTGGAAAAACTGTTGGATGAACTTTCAATTAAGAAGTATAGAAAAAGGAAAGCCTACACACTATCAGGTGGTGAAAGAAGACGTACTGAAATAACGCGAGCTCTTGTAACTAACCCGGATTTTATTCTTCTTGATGAGCCGTTCGTGGGAGTTGATCCAAAAGCGGTAGAGGATATTCAAAAAATCGTGGTAGGTTTGAAAGTTAGAAACATAGGTGTTCTTATAACCGACCATAATGTTCATGAAACACTCTCTATTACTAACCGTTCCTATCTTATGTTTGAGGGGAAAATTCTAAAGTCAGGGACATCGGAATTTTTAGCTAACGATAAAGAAGCTATACATTTATATTTAGGTGATAGTTTTAAACTGGATAGGTAATGCAACTCAGTCAATCTCAGGTTCAGCAACTTACTCAAGAACTTCGGTTAACACCGCAACAGATTCTTCAGTCTACAATTCTGCAATTAGCCACATTAGCGCTTGAAGCAAGGGTTAATCAAGAGCTTGAGCAGAATCCGGTACTTGAAGAAGAGGATACTGATACTAAGGATAATCAGGAAGTAACAGAAACAGAATCTGATTCAGATGATGGTCAGGAAATCAATTGGGAAGATATTTTACCTATAAATGATGATTACCGGCCAAAGCAGGAATTTGATCGGAGCAAAGTGACGTTAAAGCAAATACAACAATCACCACGTGGCTTAGTGGATTACCTGCTAGATCAGATGAAGCTCCTGAATTTGAGTGATATCGAAGAGAAGATTGCCCTTGAAATAATTTGGAATATTGATGACAGAGGCTATCTGACATTGCCAATAGAGAATGTTGCACGTACTTTAAATGTTACTGAAGCAAAGGCTCAGAATTTACTAAAACTGATACAGCAATTTGATCCGCCAGGAATAAGCGCTCGTGATTTAAGAGAATGCCTTTTAATTCAGTTGGGACAAATGTCTGATGTTGATGATGCTGTTACAATTGTCAAAGACCATTTTGACGATTTTGCTAATAGACGTTTTCAAAAGATAATGAAAAGATTGGAATGGAATAAAGAGCGTATTCAGGCTGTGCAGGATGTTATTTTAAAACTGAATCCGAAACCAGGTGCTTCATTAGTTGCTACGGATTCTGGTTATGTTGTTCCCGACCTTGTTGTAGAAAAAGTTGGGGGTAACTTTATAATCGAGGTGAGTGATACTCGTGTTCCTGAACTGAGAATCAGTCCGGGATATATTCAGATGATGGTCAAGGGATCATCTATTACAGCGGAAACCCGGACATACCTGAAAAAGAAAATAGATATGGCAAAATGGTTTATACAAGCCATTCACCAGAGGCGTGTTACAATGATACGAGTGATGAAGGCAATAATAAATAGACAGAAAGAGTTCTTTGATGATAATGAAAAAGCGTTAAAACCGATGATTCTTAAAAATATCGCTGAAGATGTTAATATGGATATATCTACAATAAGTCGTGTTACAAATGGTAAATATGTACAACTAAATTCTGGTGTCTATGAATTGAAATATTTTTTCAACGAGGGGATGAAAGACAACAACGGTGAGGAAGTATCAACTAGTATAATAAAAGATAAATTGAAGCAGATTATCACTTTTGAGGATAAACATAAACCCTATAGTGATGATCAATTATCTATTCTTTTGAAAAAAGCAGGTTATCCTATTGCAAGGAGAACAGTAGCAAAATATAGAGAGCAAAACAAAATTCCTGTTGCGAGATTGCGAAGAAATATATAGGAAAATTTAAACCACGAAGATGCTAAATCAATTAACAATTTATCAATCCCCGCCTGCTCACGATGAATCAGGACGGGCAGGGTAGCGAAGCGAAAAATGATTAACAATTATAAATTATCAATTATCAATTGTCAATTTTAGATACTCTGTGTCTCAGTGGCTAAATGGTTATGTAAAATTTAATCAATGAAGACACTATCTCAATTATTAATTGTCAATTATCAATTATAAATTATCAATTGTCAATTTTATATACTCTGTGTCTCAGTGGCTAAAACATAATAATAGGAGGTTTAAATGGCTTGGAAAAAAGTAAAAATCGGCGATAGTGAGTTTGAAATTTCTTCAGCTCATTATTGGTTGGCTATTTTAGGTGCGATTGCACTAATAGTGGTCATTACCCTGCTCATGTCTTTTTATCAGGTAGGCGCAAATGAGCGGGGTATTGTTTTGAGATTTGGTAGGTATCACACAACTACCTATCCTGGATTGCGTTGGAAATTACCGTGGGGTATTGATAAGGTTTATAAGGTGAAAGTTGACTATCAGTACAAAGAAGAGTTTGGATTCCGTACACTCAGATCCGGTGTAAAAACTCAGTATTCAAGAAGTCAATATACAGATGAATCATGGATGCTCACTGGAGACTTGAACATTGCTGATGTTAAGTGGATAGTTCAGTATCGAATTAATGATCCGATTAAATTCCTTTTTAGAGTGCGTGACCAGGGAGGCACAATTCGTGATGTAGCTGAAGCGGCAATGCGTTTTGTTGTTGGAGATCGGTCTTTCCATGAGGTACTTCAAACTGAGAGAAGAGAGATTGCAGAAGTTATGAAAGATTTTATGCAGGAGACCCTTGATAAATATAATATAGGGATTAATATTCAGTTAGTTCAGTTAAAGGATGTACACCCACCAGGACGGGTTCGAGATTCATTCAACGAGGTTAACCGGGCGAAGCAGGAACAGGAAACTGCTATTAATGAAGCAAGTCAGGTGTATAATAGAGAAATATACCGTGCCGATGGTGAGGCTAAGAGAATTGTTCAGGAAGCGCGCGGTTATGGTATTGACAGAACAAACAGAGCAGAAGGTGATGCGAAATTGTTCACTTCGGTATTTAAGGAATATTTGAAAGCGAAAGATGTTACTCGTCGGAGATTGTATCTTGAGACTCTCGAAGATGTTATGAGTAAAGTAGATAAAAAGTACTTTATTGATAAAGACCTTAAAGGAATTGTGCCATTTCTTAATCTTTCAGGAACGGGGGTGGTAAAATGAAAACAAGAATAATAATAATTGCAATTTTAGTTATAGTTGCTATCGCCTTTATAGCTGATGGAATCTATATATTAGATGAAACTGAACAGTCAATAATTACTCAGTTTGGAGACCCGGTCGGTGAACCTGTTATAAAAGCTGGAATGAAAGTTAAAATCCCATTTATCCAGAAAGTATTTGTATTTGATAAAAGACTTCTGGAGTGGGATGGAGCACCACAGGAAATTCCCACAAGAGATAATAAGTTCATCCATATAGATACTTTTGCCCGCTGGCGGATTTCTAATGCTCTCACTTTTTATAAAAGTCTGAAAAACGAAATGACTGCACACTCGCGCTTAGATGATTTACTTGACGGTGCTGTCAGAGATGAAATTGCTAAATATCGTTTGCCGGAAATTATCCGGAGCTCTGACAGACGGATGTCAATTCTTGAAGTGGAAGCAATAGGAATAGACACGTCAAGAATTGACGATCTTTCTGTAAAGGGTGCACGAAAAGAGATTGCAGAAAACATTGTTAAACACGTTCAGGATAAATTGAAAGAACTTGACCTTGGAATAGAAGTTATTGACATGAAGTTCAAAAGAATTGACTATAACCCTGAGGTTCAAGGGAAGGTGTTTGATAGGATGGTATCCGGGCAGAAAAGAATCGCTGAAAAATACAGAGCAATAGGACAGGGTAAAAAACAGGATATTCTTGGAAAACAGGACCAGAGAAAAAAAGAGATCCTGTCGCAAGCTTACCTCGAAGCACAAACAATACGTGGTGAAGCCGACGCCAAAGCGATAAAAATATATGCGGATGCTTATAATAAAAGTTATGAGTCAAGAGATTTCTATAATTTTATGCGAACGCTGAATGCATATAAGTCTGCGATGGATACTACTACTGTTTTATTGCTAACTACCGATAATGATTTCTTGAAATATCTAAAGTCGCCGAAATAAAGACTGAGAAACCTTGTGTCAAGTCCGTCTGTATTATCTTCATTTTTGAAGGTGTTTTAAGATGGACTTAACACAAGGTGAATTCATTTGCGATTATTTTTAAGTCAATTATGAAATTGTTCAGGACGTTGATCTGAACCATGCTCAATATTTGATGAGTGAGATCAAAGTAATTATCAAAGAGTCCACTTAAAAAAGGTGAGCTATTAGAAAAAGAAACCGCCCGCCTGATCCCGATGAATCGGGACGGGCAGGTTGAAACGGTTGAAGAAGTAATATTGTTTAAGATTAGCCCGCCTTGGCGGATTAATAAGAAGTTACCAGTTATAATAACTGTTTTCCACCAAAGGTGGATTTCTGAATTTTTGGTATTATGCAAAATACAATTCAAGTTTCAACCTTTCTTAAGCAAACTCAAGAAATATAAACACAATTTACGTTTCCACCTATTAGTGTGATTTTCGAGATCTCAATTTGAAAACAACATTATTTATGATGGTTTATTTGCCTACCCCGGTAGAGATCAAAGCACAACGCTTTAGCATATTGCGACAATAGGATATTTACAATTGAGTCATTAAGTTATCAACTGGAAATTGAGATTTAAGAAGGGATTTAATTTTTACTAATTAACAATTATAAGAGATATATCAAAAGAGGAAGTAGTAAATGGAAGGCAAAAAATTTATAAGTCGGCAATTACCAGAGATTCATTCAACTACCGTAATTGGCGTGAAACGGAACGGCAAAGTTGCTATGGGCAGTGATGGACAGGTCACTATAAGCAATACCATCATGAAACATAAGACGAAAAAGGTTAGAAAGTTATATGATGATAAAATTATGGTTGGTTTTGCAGGTGCTTCCGCCGATGCATTTACGCTCTTTGAGAAATTTGAAGGAATGTTGGAAAAATATAAAGGAGATATCCAACGTTCGGCAGTCGAATTAGCTAAACTATGGCGAACGGATAAATACCTGAGGAGACTGGAAGCGCTCTTAATAGTGATGGATAAAAATATTTTACTGATTATTTCCGGAACCGGTGATGTGATAGAGCCCGATGATGATATTGTTGCTATTGGTTCAGGTGGGCCTTATGCAACTGCTGCTGCAAGAGCCCTGATGAAACACAGCAAACTTTCAGCACGAGAAATTGTCGAAGAATCTCTTGGGATTGCATCTGAATTATGTGTATATACAAATAATAATTTTACAGTGATGGAGCTATGAAGCAAAAGGAATTAACACCAAGAGATATTGTCAAGGAACTTGACGCTTATATAGTTGGTCAGGATAAGGCAAAGAAAGCTGTCGCTATTTCTCTAAGGAATAGGTGGCGCAGACAGCATGTTAAAGGAGCAATTAAGGAGGACATACTTCCGAATAATATAATCCTTATCGGGCCAACTGGAGTTGGGAAAACAGAGATTGCAAGACGTTTATCCGGTCTGGCACATGCTCCCTTTTTGAAAGTTGAAGCCTCTAAATTCACTGAGGTTGGATATGTAGGACGGGATGTAGAGTCAATTATCAGGGATTTGACAAATATATCTGTAAATCTTGTTAAAGCAGAGCGTATTCAAGAAGTAAAAGACCAGGCGGAAAATATGGCAAATGAACGGATACTCGACCACCTGTTACCGCCACGTGATTTGTCTAAAACTGCAGCTTCCTCAATAGAAAAGAGTGGTGAGCAATTTCAAAGAACGCGGGATAAATTAAAAGAAATGCTTAAAAAAGGTGAATTTGAGAATAGAGTTATTGAGATAACAGTTAAACAGAGTAACATGCCCGTAATGCAAGTTTTTGGTCCAGCTGGTATAGAAGAGATGGGGTTTAATATAACTGAAATGCTTAGTGGTGCCTTTCCTAAAAAGAAAAAAAGCCAAAGGGTAACTGTGGACAAGGCAAGAAAAATATTTACTCAGGAGGAAGCCCAGAAACTCGTAGATATTGATGTGGTTACAAAGGAAGCAATACGTCGGGTTGAAGAATCTGGAATTGTTTTTCTTGATGAAATAGATAAAATCGCTTCCGGTAGTAGTGACTCTGGTCGAGGTCCTGATGTTTCCCGTGAGGGTGTTCAGCGTGATATTTTACCAATTGTTGAAGGTTCTGATGTTCAGACGAGATATGGAGTAGTAAAAACTGACCACATTTTGTTTATTTCAGCAGGCGCATTTCACATGACCAAACCGTCCGATCTCATTCCGGAGCTTCAGGGCCGTTTCCCTATTAGAGTTGAAATGGACAGTTTGGGGAAAGACGAATTTGTTAAAATATTAAAGAATCCTCGAAATGCCCTTTTAAAACAGTATACCGCTTTATTGAAGACAGAAAATGTCAAGTTAAAATTCGAGGATGACGCCGTTGATGAAATAGCTCAACTTGCTGCTGAAGTAAATGAGAAAATGGAGAATATTGGTGCGCGTAGGCTACATACAATACTGACAACTTTGCTCGAAGAAATTCTTTATAGAGTTCCTGATAAAAAGATAAATGAGGTTACAATTACTCGAAAGGTTGTTCAAGAGAGATTGTCTGATATTGTTAAAGACAGGGATTTGAGTCGTTATATTTTGTAGTAGAAGTTATTTACCACATCGTTATAAAGGATATTTCAAAATTCAAATTGTAAAATGCCCCAGAGGGGTCTCTACGAGACAAAATGCTTTCCTACAGCATACAGGCAAATTTGCAAAGTGATAGAAATTGCATTAAATGTTTATATTTTAATATAAAATAATTTCTATAATTTAAACCGTCTTATTGTTCTTTAGCCTCTATGGTAGTAAAGTTAAGAAGGGGAAAAATGAAAAGAGATTTCTTACATATTACAGATTTTTCAACTGAGGAGATTAGAGATATTTTTGAGCTTGCAGCAAAACTGAAAAGGTATGTGAAAGAAGGAAAAGAGTATCTTCCACTTAAGGGAAAAACAATGGCAATGATTTTTGCCAAGCCTTCGGCAAGAACGCGTGTTTCATTTGAAACAGGTATGATACAAATGGGTGGACATACAATTTTTCTTGGTCCGAATGATATCGGAATTGGAAAGCGTGAAGCGATAAAAGATATTGCTCGGGTTGTTTCAAGGTATGACGATATAATCATGGCACGTCTTTTTGACCATGCTCATATTTTAGAACTTGCTGAATATTCGTCTGTGCCTGTAATAAATGGCTTGACAGATCTCAATCATCCATGTCAGGTAATGGCTGATATTTTTACTGTTTTAGAGCATAGAGGAAATTTAGATAATATAAAAGTTGCTTTCATAGGTGATGGTAATAATGTTGCAAATTCCTGGATAAATTTAGCTGCTCGGTTGCCTATGCACTTTGTGTTGGCTTCGCCATGTGGTTATGATCCCGATCCTGAGATACTGGCAAATGCTATAAATACAGGGTTGAGTACTGTCGAAATAGTTCGTAATCCGGTAGAAGCTGTTAAGAATGCAGATGTAATTTATACCGATGTCTGGGCAAGTATGGGACAGGAGGCGGAAGAAGAAAAGAGGACGAAGGATTTTATGCCTTTCCAGGTAAATGATGAACTAATGAGACATGCTAAACCCGATATAAAGGTTATGCACTGTCTTCCTGCGCATCGAGGTGATGAAATAACCGATGAAGTGATAGATAGTCCGAATTCTATAGTTTTTGATGAAGCAGAGAATCGAATGCATGTCCAGAAAGCTATAATTCTTAAACTGATGGTTGGATAACATATTAACCTTCCGAAGGCTTACTCTGTGCGAGTTCCTTTGGAAAATCCCTTCGGAAAATTTTTTTCATAGCACAACCGGAATTATATCAAACAACTGCGTTGAGTGAAAAAAAACCTTTTTTTTCAAATAAGGATATGTCAACACTTTTCTACACCTGTCAGGTTTAATCAGTTAATCTTATCTGAATTTGGGAGGAATTAATAAACCTGACAGGTTTAATCGCTTGAGCTTACCTGAAGGAGAAAAATCTAATAAACCTAACAGGTTTAATCCGGTTTCACTTTTTCCGGTTACGGAGTTGCCCGCCTGCCTGTCGGCAATCATGTCGGGCAGGCGCTTCGTAGTTTTAAACCCATTTAACCATTGCTACGCTGTAGCGGAAATGGGTTTTGGAGTAATTGATGAAAGTTCCGTCGTTAGCTTACTCATGACGGGTTCTTTCTCATCTGCTATGCCTGTCTGCAGGCGGGCGCCATGCAGGAGTGAGCTTATAGCAGAACTATACAAATTCACAAAGCGGTTTTTCTACTTGTAACAAATATATAATATGAATATATTAATATATGAATATATTGGAGGTGTGTTATGCTTAGGAAGTTAGGAAAAAGTAATCAGGTTGCGATACCGAAAGAAATTGTAATTAGTCTTGGTTTAAAACAGGATGACTATCTGGATATATATACGGAAGACAACAGAATTATTCTTGAACCAAAAATATTAATCCCGAAAGATCAGGCATATTTTTATACCAAAGAATGGCAGGTTGATGAGCGGGAGGCAGAAAAAGATATTAAAGAGGGAAGAATTACAAAATCAAAAGATCTTGATAAGCTTTTTCAGGAAATGGATAAGTAGTGAATATTGAAGCTACTCACACTTTCGTAAAACTATACAGAAAGCTTGACCCGGATGTAAAATTACGGGTAAAGAAGGCTATAAGACTTTTCCAGCAAAATCCATTACATCCGTCGCTGTACAATAAGAAAATGGCTGGTCAGAGCAATATATATGAAATTCGCGTATCAAGTAATTATCGAATAACCTACTCAAAATCAGGGGATCTTGTACTATTGAGAAAGGTTGGAACTCATAATATGTTGAAAAAGCCCCGATAGATTAGATTGAAAGTTCCGCCATCAGCTCACTCATGACGGGTTCTTTCTCATCTGCTATGCCTGTCTGCCCTGCCCGACTGCAGGCGGGCGCCAGGCAGAAGTAAGCCCATGGCAGAACTTAGAGCACCACGAATATCTGGAAGGTCAGGTCAAAAAGCAGATGGCAGAACCGGGAGAAAAGAACGCTGAACTCGAACGTCTGAACACTCTCTTTGTGGGGCATGAATTCAGTATAAAGTAGCTCAAGGAAAATATTGCTGAGCTTGAGAAAAATATTAACCATTGAATTTATTCAATGGGTAAAAAAGACTTCGCCCCAAACCCACGACTTTAGTCGGTAAAGAAGGAGACGCTGTATGTCAAGTCATTCATATAACAAAGTATGGCTACATCTAATATGGGGGACGCATGGGCATAGAAAAACGATACCAAAATCTGTTCAACCCCAAATAGCACAAAAACTCTTTGATATTGCAAAAGAAAAAAAGTTTTTTCTTCACTCGTGCCATGTTCACAGCAATCACGTTCATACACTAATTGATTTACCTACAAACTTATCAATTGAGCAGTTATCAAAGTTTCTAAAAGGGATATCTTCACGCTGGATCAATTCAGAAAAGTTGCTAAACCAAAAGTTTCGATGGGGAAAGGGATATGGAGTGTTTTCTGTTAGTGAATCAGGTGTAGATAAGGTCGTTAGATATATTAAGAATCAAGAGAAGCATCACCGTAGAAAATCATTTCGAGAAGAAGTAAAAGAGTTTTTAATTGCATATAATATAGAATATTCTGATGAATGGCTTCTTGATTAATTGCATTTTAGAACCGAATAAATTCGGAGCGGTGGGAATAGCACTTTACCCATTCATTGAAATGAATGGTTAATCTTTAACAATGAAAAATGTTTCTTTCTCATCTGATATGCCTGTCTGCCCTGCCCGACGGCAGGCGGGCGCCAGGCAGGAGTGAGTATATAGCAGAACTATAATAGAGAACCATTATCTAGACTTCCGAGGGCTCTGAGCCTTCGGAAGATTTGCTCTTTTTATGACGCTTCCAATCGACTATTGATTTTATAATTATTATAGGAAGCATTATGTATAGAATGGCATTTATATATTGATCGCTTATATTGCTTGGCCACGGGAAAGGATGAAATATAAAAAAATCAGTGGCTCTTTTAAGGAATAAAACCTCCAGAACGTTGCCGGTTGCTCCTATCATTAGAGAAATAAGGACTGAGAGAATTTTTCGGTCTGCTTTTGATTTTGGTTCTTTAACCAGAGAATGGGATATGGAATATATTAAGAAAGAAACTAATACAATCCCGAGAATAGCCCAGAGTTTATGGTTTCCGATTTCACCTAAAATATAGTGGTATCCTGTATTGTGAGTGCGATATAATAACAAAAACGGAAGAAACGTCTTAACACTTTCCTGAAATGGTAGATACAGATTGGCAACCGCTTTTGTTATGAAGTCAATTGCAAGAAGAACAACCCCAACTAAGTATGGATAAAAAAGTGGTGATTTCTTGATATTCATAATATCAGATACCTCTAACCTATTTTTTTTCAATCTGCGATTTATGAGTATTTCTGTATTTATTTAGAAAATTACCGGGATTCTTACGAATTCCTTCAACCTGTTGAAATATATCGGTATAAATTCTTTCGATCTCAGGTGACTTCTGTTCTGCTAAGGTATCTATAAGAAGACCTTTCAGGATATTATTCCAACCCTTTTCAAGCTCACCGTATTTCGCCTGTATAGCACCAAGGAGAATCAATCCATTATCTGATGAAATGTCATGATATTTTGATGTTTGTGAAATAAGGTTCATTGCATAAATATAATTTCCCTGTCGGTAGGCATTCCATGCTAATTTTAGAAATAGCTGGAAATAATTCTGCTGAATCTTATCTGACAGCCAGGATGTATCTTTTTCACCTGGATAGATTTTCATTATATTTTCATAAGTGTTAACCTTAACACCTTTTCTTAGCAAACGACTTGATAAATCAAGAAGTGTAGTATCCTTAGTCTGAAGAATGGTATCGGAAAGGTTTATAAAATCGTTAGGGTCATACCATTCTGAATTAATGAGGAGATTTCCAACCGTTTCGATTTCTTGCCATCTGACACTATCGGGAAGGGATAGGTTGGGATATAATTTCAGAAGAAATTTATACGCTTCAATTTTTAAATCCTTGTTTCTTTGTTGATTGAGAATTCTCTCGGTTTTATTCGCTACCGTTGTACTGTCTTGGTTTTGAATGCTATTAATAAAGAAATAAAGATTATAACGAATGTCATCGTTGGTTTCGTTAATTAGAAGCT
>DAOUYY010000204.1 GCA_030665885.1 Fidelibacterota bacterium | reverse complement strand
TAGATTCCACTGGAATTACATAGGTAACTCCATATTGAATAGTAACCATCTGCTGCACATAAACATCACCATTAAAGGGGAAATGATCATCATATTCTGAAAAATCAAAATCCTCAGAAGGGGCAATAATATATTTATAATTCGCAGCAGCAGATTTAGCAATTCCTACAATTTCAAAATTCGGCACTCCATCTTTAACTGCAAGAACAATTCCACCGCTAAATCCCCTATTAAAAGGCGCATCGATCATAAACGCACCATTTTTATCTCTGTTTGGATTGCTAACAATGCCCTTGGTAATCATCTTGTAACCTCTTGGATAACCAATAAGATAAACAAAACTTCCCCATTCTAAATCTTTAGCATTTCCTAAAGGATAATTAAAAATGGGAATTATTTTCTCCGGTACACTGGTAAATTTTTTACCAAGAACTGCAATGTCCAGTTTCTGATCAAGTAGAAGTATATCAATTTCTCCAACCTCAGGCAAACCCGTTACGTAATTAACCTGTCTTTCTTTAAAGGCAACGCTTTGCACAAAAAGATTTTTTTTATCACCCTCCTCTTTATAGTACTTTATAACAGTATCCGGAAAGTCCACTACATGTGCACATGTCAATAGTGATATTCTTGAATTATCACTTAATATAATGGTAGCAGTACCTGACGCTGAATTATGGTAAAATATTTCTTCAACAGCCCTCTTTTTAATCAAGTCGTTATTGATATCTTTAACCTTAATTTCGCTATCATTCGGAAACAGAAAGCATTTATAATATGCCATACTATTAATCAACTTAACAGTTTCACCAATTTTCTTTAGCTGTTGGGAACAATTTCTGTAAGGAAATTCAGTATCGTACTTCCCATCAATCAGCGTTGGATATACTACATTGTATATTCTTTTAGTACAGGAAAAGAAACTAATCAAATAAAGTACAAAGGATAGAAAAATAATTGCTTTGAATTTTTTCATAAAAACCTCATCCTTTCCCAATTTATAAGTATTTCTCATATATCTGAAATTCTTAATCCTCTTTGGCTCTCCTCAAGACTATACGGATGACTGTGGCTTCACCAAGCTTGCTCTCTTTAACAAAAATTTTACCATAATGATAATCTTTGACAATGCGTTGTGTTAAGCTCAATCCAAGCCCCCAACCGCGTTTCTTTGTGCTGTATCCCGGTCGGAAAATATTTTTACGATCCTTCTTTGAAATCCCCTTGCCATTATCCATCACGTCGATAGCAATAAATTTCCCTTTCTTTACAAGTTTGGTCGACAGCTCAATTATACCATTTTCTTCAGGAACAGCATCAAGAGCATTTTTAATTAGATTTTCTATTGCCCATGAAAATAGATCGGGATTAATTTTCGCATGAAAATCCCGACCTGTAACAAAATTGAGATTTACTTTCGGGTCCAACTGTGGCAGCCGCCTTTTATAATATTCAACAGCATCTTCAATCACGGAATTCAAGGATGTCAATTTAACAGTTGGTATAGACCCAATCTTAGAAAATCGTGTAGTAATTTTTTCTAACCGCTTGAGGTCTTTTGACATTTCGTTAACTTCTTCAAAAGGTCTATCTTTAATCTTAAGTAACTCAAGCCAACCCATCATCGATGACAATGGCGTTCCAAGTTGATGTGCTGTCTCCTTTGCCATGCCGACCCAAATGGACCGCTTTTCACTGCTTCGTATAACGTGAAATCCCATATAGCCTAAAAAAATGAATAAGCCAACTACCGCAATTTCTACAAACGGTAGCATCTTTAGTCGTTTAATCAATTTAGTATCACCGTAATGTATATATTGTAAAATCTTTCCATTATATTTCAAGGGTATTGGCTGATTAGAATAATCCATTTCATTCATTACATTTTGAACTTTAGCTAAATTTTCATCTGTAATATCGTTTTCATCCAACCCAATTTCTTTCCAAGCTGTCGGTTTTTTGTCAACTTCCTGTGAAAGTACCATCGGAATTGAAATTTTTCTAATAATCTGATCGAAAATAAAACTAAAGTCCTGACTGGTCTCATCAGTGGCAGCCTCAGCAAAAAATTCAGCATAAAAACGAACAAGATTAGTTGAATCTTCTCTCAATCTATTTACAATATTTTGAGAATATCTCAACAGAGCAAATATTAATACAATCGCTACGAAAATTAATATACGCTTAATATTTCCCGAGTGATGGTAAATTCTTATTTTCATTTGTTTCCCTAATTTAAGAGATGTTATTCAATGACCTTACTTAGTACCGGATAATAATTGGTTGAGCCTCCAATACATCCGCTGCATTGTTGAGACAAAATTCAACAATATTTACCACCGATTGCGGTTGCATAATTGTTGTCGGATCTTCATCAGGAACAAGTTTTTTTCTCAAATCCGTCGCCGTACCGCCTGGACAAATACAAAACACTTTAATATTATATGATCGGAGTTCCTCAGCCATACTCATTGAAAAATTGATAACCCCAGCCTTACTTGCGGCATAAGCACACCAGCCAGGTCTCGGACCTGTTCCTGAGGTAGATGCAATAAAAAATATTTTTCCTCCGGTTTTTTTCATATGTCTCAGTGCCTCTCTTGTGCACAAAAACGTACCGGTAAGATTTGTTCGCATTGTTTTTTCCCATATATCAATAGAAGTATCCATTACACCTAACGGCTCTACAAAGCCTGCATTATTTATAAGAACATCGATCCTGCCAAACTTTTTTACGGTCGCCTCAATCATATTTTTTACCGATATTTCTGAACAAACATCTGTTTTTAGTATCAGGTATGGAGAAGGAAGTTCATGAGAAAAAGATTTCATTACCTCCACACTACGAGCAGCCAACACAACTTTTGCTCCTTTTTTAGAAAAAGTAAGCGTCATTGCCTTTCCAATACCACGGCTGGCTCCGGTGATAACGATTACAGAATCTTTTATCATAATTTTTCTACTCCCTTTAATAGATTCTCAGCAATGATAAGGTCAAGAGGGGTAGTTATTTTAATATTATTCTCCATACCGGTAATAAATCTTACTTTCTTACCCAGTCTGAAAACAAGCATGCCGTCTTCGGTAGCCACATGATTTTCTTTTCTTGCAAGCTCATGCGCTTTTTTCAGAATAGCAGAGTCGAACAGCTGAGGTAATTGCACATTGTGAAGTTTAGACCTGTCTAATTCTCCTTGCATATATTTATTTCCTAAAGATACTGTATAGGGGATTGGAATAACCGGAACTATTGCCTTCTCGTCGGGAAATTTAAACAAAGTTTGAACGAAATCCACCGTGATAAATGGACGTGAGGCTTCATGAATTATTACCTGTTCAGTCTCGACCTTTTGTAATCCTCTCCATACTGAGTCCTGCCTGGTTTTACTTCCCTTAACAAGAAGACATTTACTTAAGTTGTAATTGTTGAGCATCTTTTCGTACATCGATCGGAAATCTTCATTATACACCACGATAATTCTGGATATTTCATCGACTTTCTCTAATGTTTCCAGCGAGTAAGCAATTATTGGTTTTCCCAATAATCGAATAAATTGTTTGGGGATAGGATGATTCATTCTAACACCCAGGCCGGCGGCTAAACAGATACAATCCATTTATTACCTCATGTTAAATTATTTCTTTCTCAACATCTGAAAAAAAATTTTCTTGTAATAGGATTTATACTTCATCAAAAGCAAAGAAATTAATATTCCCCACACCAAATAGGTTGAGATCGAAGAAACCGTAGTGCTCACAGAATAGCTTTTAGGTTTAAATTCAAACTTTATCTCATGACTTCCCGGGGAAATTATTATGCCTCTTAGTATATGATTTATTTGATAAATATGTGCAGCTTCAGAATCAATATATGCATTCCAACCTTTTGGATAATAAGCCTCTGATAAAACCATAAATGCATTACCTTTAGTTTCGACCAACAGCTTAATCCGGTTAGGAGTGTATTCGTTAATTTCAATATTACCGCCAGAATCGAATGCTTCACTTGTATCAAACTCTTCGCTTGTTAGCGCCATTTCTCCAGGATTAAAATTTTCGTCATTTATGAAACGAACAACCTCTTCTTCGTTCGGTAACATTTTCACCTTTTTCACGAAAAATGCTCGCGGTAAAGCATTACCGTTTTTATAAAGCATTGTTTTTCTCTGTTTATCAGCATCTAAAATTGTCAATCCCTTAAAATTTAACATCCCAGGAGAAACAATATATTTTGCATTGCACATGTTGACAATATTCCAGTTAATGGGATTTATAGGATCGTTTCTACGATACAAATTGTTGTCAATAACATCTTGAATTAGTTGCGGTTTAATGGCAGAATAACCACTGACAATCTGATGACGATATGCCATATCGTTACTCTGGAACAATTGCCCGAGTCCCAGAACCCGGTGATATTCAGGATCGGAGGAAATAATTTTATCAAATTTTGTCTCTTTAAAATAATTTCGTTCGATACTTTTTGGATT
>DAOUYY010000100.1 GCA_030665885.1 Fidelibacterota bacterium | reverse complement strand
TAAGAAAAGCCAATAATAATTTTCAAGGGAATAGCAATTTCGATTGAACCTTAATGTCCCATTTGAATCAGCATCAACACCGGAAGTTGATCTTCCCCAGAAGATTATAGAATCGCCGCTACTGAAATATCCATTTTCACTTCCAATTATTTTTCTGGAGTTTTCAACGAGATTGTCTGGAACTTCTATCCCAATCTGAGATGATAATTCTCTCCCACCTGTTGAATTTGAATAAAGATAAATTCTATCGGTGTCTATACTGTTTTCACCCATTCCTGCAGATTGTAATTCATCGTAGCTCAGAGCATAAATGCCATCATCTTTCACAGTTATTTTAATCCATTGTCCCTGTGGGAATTGGACGGGTTTTTTAAGGGTTTTGATTCGAGGATGCAGCCATTTTGTTGCTGATTTGCCATTTAAAAAAGACTTCTCAAAAAATCTTTCTTGTTCTTGGTTTAGTTTTTTGGATTTTTGTACAGATGATTTTTTTATAAATTGAATACGTATATCAGCTGATTTTAAAAGCGTAATTTCATTTGGATTTTTTCCCACTTGAATTGGATAAATTTCTAGAATTCCTCCGGAAATGTCTCTTAGAAAACCAGTATTCGTGAATTGAATAGGTTCTTTTTCTTTTAGAATAAGGTAATCTTTATCTGTCAGGGATTTTTCAAGGGTTATTTTTATAAAATTAAAATTAGATATTGTAACCTTCGGTTTATCAGGAGTTGGCAGCGCTATTGTCCACTGCCAATATGGTATAATTAGATTATCAGAAATTTTAACAAAGCGTGCGTCATTGATGTAGAGGACACTTTCAGAATTAGGATAATTTTCGGAAGATTTCCACTTTAATGATGATTCGTTCTTAATATGGAAATAAATTCCTTCATCGGTTTCTTCTATCAAATTATACTCGATACCAAATACAAATGAGTAACCAACCATAAGGAAGGTCAAGAGTAAAAATTTGTATCTATTTAATGAAAATTTCTTGTGTTTCATAGATTCAAGTGGCTGAAATTTACATTTGTAACTGTCGAATTGCAATCCAGTATAATATTTCTTGCTGTGTTCTCCATTTACTATTCAAAATTCAAATAGAAAATAAGTTCCATTGGATATAGGTTCTTTTGATAATATAGGAAAAATCTTGCGAAGGTTTCAAATTAGTAGAACCTTTCTAAGGTTTATTGCCTTCGAAAGGATTATTCAATACCTAATGTTTCTCTATTAAATACCTGTGCTGAAAAAATCTTTATTTCGGTATCTTTATCTTTCCACGCATCTTTAGGCAATCCGGCTTTATTACATGTATGCTCCAGAAATGTTTCTCTATCCCATCCATATTCTGTTGCTACCTGGGGAAGAAGCAAGCCTTGATAAAATCCTCTTTTTATAATTATGCCATGTTTTCCAACTTCTATAACCTTTGTGTCTGTAATTACTTTTGGGACTGTTAAAACAGAAACTTCGACGGTTATATCATCTAATTCACTTTCAGAAACTGGCGGGAAGCGGGGGTCTTTTAACGCTGCTGATGTAGCAACTTCTATAACTGTTTCATATAGTGTGTAAACAGGTAAAATGTATCCGATGCACCCTCGAAGTTGATCATGCTTTTCAAGAGTGACAAACGCTCCACGCTTTTCTTTAAATTTATCGGGGATGTTTTTTGGTTTTGGTAGAGGTTGATTAATAACCACAGCTCTTACTGTCTGTTCAGCAAGTTCAATAAGGTAAAGCTGTTCGTCTTTATTTAGTTCGCCTTCAAAAAGTGGTTTAGATTTCATCTCTTTTTCCTCTGATTTAATATTTTTTTCATTATAGAGAACAGCAGATAGATAGCCTACAACGCGGGATTTATCTCCATAAGCAATATCACCACTATTGGCGTATTTGAGAACCTTTATGGAATTTGCACCAGCCTTTTTTGCAGCTATCATCATTGCTGTGATCGGTGCTCCACCGCATGCTTCAAAATCCTTTGATGCTAAGCCATTATAGAAGGATTTGGGATTTAACAATTTTAGTCTTGAAATTAATCCGTTATCGATTTTTTTACACTCTGAATAGGAGTGAAAATGAGATAGATCACTTGATGCAATCAATATAACATTTTTTTTCGATGCGATTTCACCTAATCGCTCTCCTAATGCCTGAATTACATTCCAGTCCATTGTTCCTATAACTATCGGTACTATGGGAATATTTCCAAGGATAGTTTGCAGTAAAGGCAATTCCACTTCGAGGCTATGCTCACCTCTTTCGAAGGGTTTAAATCTATGTCCCCTGGATGATAGCCTGACAAATTTATCCTCGGTTTCACAAAGTAATGCAATCTTCTTGTCAATAGGTATTTTCCCCAGAGGTGTGCTATAAGAATCCCCTGAATAAACTGATGCAAAAGGGAAATATTCTATATGAGAAGGCCCAAGAATTATAGCGGCATCATAATCGGTATTTTTAAGCTCTTTGAATGCATAAGCGGCTACTTGTCCACTGTAAACATACCCTGCATGTGGAACAATAATTCCAATCGGTTTTACGTTGAGAGATTTTTCTCCAGCTGAATCTAAATATTGGTTGCATACTGAAGAGAGTTCTTTAGGGTCTTCGGGATAAAACATTCCTGCCACGGCAGGAGGTCTGTCCTGCGCTTTTGAGCAGCTGTTGAATATTAAGCAAAACAAAATTATGGATTTTGATAATAATTTAATTGTTTTCATTTTAACTCCATACACCAGGAATTGATGTTTGGCAAAAACGGCATTTGCTATTTATAATGTTATTTGAACGAATAAAATATCCGGTTCTTTCGATGAGGATTTTCCCACAGCTTGGACAGATTGTATTTTCAGCAGGATGACCCGGTACATTTCCTACATAGGCGAAATTAATTCCTGCATCACGGGCAATATTATACGCCATTTCGAGAGTTTTAACAGGTGTAGGGGGTAGGTTTTTCATAAGGTATTGCGGGTGGAAGCGAGTAAAATGCACAGGCACATCAGGACCAAGATTCTGTTTGATCCATTTACACATCTCTTTAATTTGGTTTTTATCATCATTATGAGTAGGGATAACAAGATTGACTATTTCCAGCCATTTACCTTGTTCTTTAATAAAAACCATTGTATCAAGTACCGGCTTCATTGTTCCTGAAACTATTTCTCTATAGAATTTTTCTGAAAAAGCTTTAAAGTCAATCTTTATTGCATCTAATACATTACAGAGATCAGACATCGGTTCTCGTTTAATGAATCCATTTGATATCATGACGCTGTGGATTCCTTTTTCTCTCCCTGCTGAAGCGGTGTCACAAATATATTCGGTAAAAATTGTTGGCTCATTGTAAGTATAGGCAATAGTAGGTGATTTATAATATTTGGTTATATTGACCAGTTCTTCAGGAGAAACATACCTGAAAGAGATCTCTTCGGGTCTGACCTGGGCAATATTCCAGTTCTGGCAAAACTTACAATCGACATTGCATCCGGCAGTAGCGACAGATAAAGCGGTGGTTCCAGGTAGAAAATGGAACAACGGTTTTTTTTCAATAGGGTCTTGATGGATTGTACATAAGCGACCATAAACAAGAGTTTTGTAAATACCATTCTGGTTTTCTCGAACTTCACAATATCCGCGTTTATTGTTACTAACGATACACTGTTTAGGACAGAGAAGACATTGAACCTTTTTGTTATCAAGTTTTTTATAATAGCGAGCTTCTCGTATATAGGGTTCTATTGGTTCTGGTAAATTTGCCAGAGCTTTTTTTAAAATAGCTGGAGTAGCGGTAAGTCCTGCAAAGCAGGTTCCTAACTGGAATATGAATTTTCTTCTGGAATTTTCCATTAGTGAGGTGACAATTTTTTATCTAGCCATTTAGCGACTTTTTTAAATATAAATTTTTTCCTGACAGATTACGTTTGCCGATAATATTTACAAAACAGATACCTCTGTAAAATGAAACAAAACCCGGACTGTCACTTCCTTCTTCGCCAATCGGAATCTGAGAAAATGACCGATATCTTTGGTAAAGTCCTCTTGCACCTGCTTTATCCTCGGTGAAATACATCTCTATTTTAATGATTTTAAATTCTGGAGAGGTCAATACTTGGTTAATTATTCGTGTTAAACCGTAGCCATTGTACATGTTGAAATTATCTTTAAGTACATTTTTAAACTCTTCTTCGGATTTATAAACTTCCCAATTAGTTAAAGTCCAGCCTTCAAATTCTTCTGGTTTTATTAGGTACTTTTTTACACCTGAACAAGATGCAAGAATAAGTAAAATAGTCACTAAATAGATTTTAATTTTCATAGTAAATTTTCCCTCTCCCTCACTGATGGTAATTTAGTAACTAAGCCTTTTTTATTTTTTGTATGTCCTCTTTGCAAATCCTTTTACATTTTTCTACTATTGACAAAGTAATAGTTATTAGAATCTAATTCAAGTAATTATATCAAAAATTTTACTTTAACTTATTCTTGTTTTCCCCATAAGCCAGGATTAATTTACCATTCAGCTGGACATTATTATGTTGTTGATTTATTTTCACAGTGGGCTTTTGCTTTATTTTGGCACTGATTTGTTTTTTTTAAAAAAGGGAAGATCAATTTTAATTTTTTGCTATTTCAATGATAGGCTTTTCCTTAGATTTGATTAAAAATTGTCATTAAGATCTGAATTAGAAAATTATAAGGAATATGCTGACAGGTGCATTAAAGAAAAATGATCCATCATATTAAATTTTTATTTTTAATAACCTTGCTAGTACATGTCCTTCTGTTAGGAAGTGACAGTTGGAAAATTTATGATGATTCACAGGTTGCTATTGTTGAGATTACTGTAGATGAATCTGCACTGAATTGGATGTACCAGAATGTGGAAAGTGATTCGCTCCATCTTGCTACAATCCATTTCACAAATGCCTGGATTGATGAAACGGTTGATTCTGTCGGTTTAAGGCTTCGTGGTAATACATCCCGGTATTCGCAGAAGAAGTCTTTTAAATTATCGTTCAATACTTTTATTCCGAAACGTCAGTTTTATGATGTTGAAAAGTTGAATTTGAACGGTGAACATAATGATCCTTCTATTATACGAAGCAAGTTGAGTTGGGATTTATTTCAGGAAATTGGAATGACCGCCAGCCGGGCAGCTCATGCTGCTGTTTATATTAACAATGAATATTATGGACTATACATTTTAGTTGAACACATTGATGATGAATTCCTTCAAGATAACTTTTCAGATGATTCAGGAAATCTCTGGAAATGTCTCTGGCCAGCCGATCTCACATACCAGGGTACCAATCCTGAGGATTACTATCCTTACTATGATGATTATCGACCCTACGATTTGAAAACGAATGTGGATGAATATGAATACAGACATCTGGTCAGATTAATTGATATTATTAACAACACCCCTGATAACCTGTTTGCTGACTCTCTGGAACAGATCCTGATGGTTCCTGAGGTGCTGAAATATTTCGCTATGAACGTTTTGGTGGGAGGCTGGGATGATTACTGGTTTCTGATGAATAATTACTATCTCTATTATGAACCAGCTGTAGATAAATTTCATTGGATTCCTTATGACTATGATAATACTTTTGGGGTGGATTGGTTCGGTGTTGACTGGGCTTCGGTTGATCCTTATACTTTTGCAAACATTGAGGAAACCCAGGGCGGAGAGCCAGGACCCCGTCCTTTGGCAGAGAGAATAATGGCTAATGCACAGTACAGAAATCTTTATAGCCACTTTTTAGAGTTTTACCGGGATAATGTCTATGATCTATCACTATGGGAATCACGTTTTGACAGCTTGAAGGACTTAATTACACTCTGGGCTGAGGATGATTTATTCCGTACCCTTGATTACGGCTTTACAATGGATGATTTTAATGATTCATATTCTGCTGATGGTTATTCCAATCAGCATGTAAAGAGAGGTATTAAAGAGTTTGTGAATATCCGCAATAGTTCTCTTGTTACTCAGATAAAATGGTTAGCTACTAAGCCAATAGTATACACTATTGATTGGTGGCCAAAAATCCCCTATCCGGAAGATAGCATATACATTACTGCTTCAGCTTTTAGCTGTATAGGACTAAGCGATGTTTCTATTCAGTTTCATCCGGGCGATCTTTGTGTTATTGAAACCTATCCTATGACATTTCTGCCAGTATCACAAACGAAATTAGTAGAGGAAGCTGATCGTTGGATCGGAGCCATTCCTCCACTGGGTATGAATGGTTTTGGTCATTTTCAAATATTGGCAACAGATATTAACGGACAAGCACGGATTTATCCAAGAAATACCTCTATTTTCATCAAGACTCCAGAAATTGATACTACCAGGGTTATTATTAATGAATTTCTTGCGAAAAATGATACAACCAACACTGATAATGCAGGTGAATATGATGACTGGATTGAGCTGTATAATCCCACTTCTTCAGATATTTACTTGAGTGGAATGTGTCTGACTGATGATCCTGATTCCCTTGTAAAATGGCAGTTTCTATTTGGCGGCGTTGTAATTGGTTCTCATGAATTTCTACTGATCTGGTGTGATAATGATTTGAGTCAATCTGGATTACATGCTAATTTTAAGTTAGATGTCGATGGGGAATTTATCGCTCTGGTAGCAAATAATGGAGTAACTATTGTTGATTCACTAACCTTCGGTGTACAGTCAGCAGATATTTCTTATGGAAGAAATCCTGATGGGGCTGATCTCTGGGAATATTTTACAACCCCAACTCCACTTGCACCTAATTCAACAGCAAGTGGTCCGGAAGAATATATTTTGCCGCAAAAATATGAGCTACTTCAAAACTATCCAAATCCGTTCAATCCAATAACTATCATTAGATATAGCCTTCCAGAGCACAGCAATATCAATATTGTAGTTTATGATGTACTTGGAAAGCAGATAAGGAGTTTGATAAACCAGCCACAAGAAGCTGGATACAGGTCAGTTGTCTGGGATGCTACTGATGACTTTGGAAAACCTGTGAGTGCTGGAGTTTATTTATACCGGATAACAGCGTGTGATTATTCCAAGATCCGTAAGATGGTTTTGATAAAATAGTCATTATCTGAGATAATAAGAGAATTTTATCAAGGAGATTACGATAGAAAACTTATTTGTGGATGTACTTAGCTCTTTAAAACGAAGAAAAATTCCTCTTAACAGGAAGGAGACAAGAAATGGATAAAAAAGGCGGTTTCTTTCAGGAAGACAATGGGAACTTATCGTCTATGCGTTTGATGAGTTTTGTTGCACTGCTGGCAAGCATTTGTTTTGGTTTACTAACAGTACTATTGGGTACAACTGAGGTAAATGCATCCGGAATCTATATTACCTTTGGATTCTTAATTGCTGCTTTTGCACCAAAGGCACTTCAAAAGTTCGCAGAGACCAAGATCAAGTAGAATTCATTAATAGTCATTAAGTCATTAGTTGTCATTTATTGAAATATGATAATTGGGAAGAGCTGAAACTCGAGGATTTTAAAGTATACCAACTCTCAATGGAGTTTGTAAATAATATGGAGAATTGCCGAAAAATAGTACCATTTTCCACATTAATTCCACCGGAAAAAAATAATAATTACCATCAATGACTATCAATGACAACTAATGACACAATAATTTGTAATTAGTGTTTGTCTATAAAGTATAAAACCTTAAGTTAAGTTTGCTTTAGCTGACTTGACTTAAGGTTTCTAACTCATTGAAATAAGTCAACTTAACTCATCCGGCAACTGCCGGATAAGTCAAGTTTCCATTTATCGAAAAAATGACATTATGGACAGGCACTAATTAATGAGGTATTAAAAAGCCATAATTAAAAAACAGGATTTTTTCTCTATGGTTTCTATTGTGAATAACCTTTCTAATCTATTCGGAGTAAAAGCGAATAATTTTAACTATTGCATCACTACAGACAGGGCAGAAACCTGTTAAGCTTTTGGAGAACATTCTACAATCAAGATAGGGACGGTACAATCCCTCAGAAGCATAACCACCTCCCTTAAAAGCACCAACTTTACCCCAGTATTCCTGTTTATGTAATAATACTTCTTTATCTTTCGACTGTGATCTTGGGATTTTATCGTATTTTTCTTTATTCCAGGGAGTGGGAATAGGTGTATCTGGTTCTACAAGTTTTTTCCATTTAAGATTTTCTGGATTAAGTAGAGCAGTTATGTTTGATTCCCATGGTTCAACTCCTAGAGGGTAGAATTCATTATAAGTAACAGATGAAGAGTAGTATTCGTCTGCCAGTCCGGCAAAGGCATGACCGAACTCGTGGACGAAAACATAGTCGGGCCACCATGATTGTTCTTTTTTGTCAGTGTGACTATAACAGCATGAACAGAAATTGAAAATGCCTCCGCCACCATATTTTGATGAGTTGAATATGAAATATATTTGGTCGTAAGGTGCATTAGCGGCAATATCACGCATGGTCTTATTATCCGGACCTTGAACATAACGGTCAATATCAAGGGTATTAAAAGAAAGACTGAAGGCGGATTTTACGAATTTGCCCTTCCTGGGGTCATCGATTCCCGATTCTTCTGACGGCACTTCCAGATACCAGATGTTGAATTTATCCTTATTTTCTTTAAAGGGAGTGTTTGAGAAAAACACATCCACAAAATGTTTTAATTCTTTTTTAAATTTTTTTAGTTCGCGTTTTGTATATCCTTCTGGTAATACAAGTATATCTACTTTCCTATTTGGTGAGCCATTTTTAATCAGTGTTTTTGCCTTGTATTTTCCTCTGGGTTTGTCTCGATTCACGAACCTGGAATTTGGGTCAATGACAGTTGAAAATTCCTCAACAAATTCATTCTGACGGTTTCTTGAGGAAAGTGTTAATCTTATTAGATTTTTTGGAAATGG
>DAOUYY010000063.1 GCA_030665885.1 Fidelibacterota bacterium | reverse complement strand
AAACTTAAGGTTAAGAATCTCCTAGACCTTGTATGGGAGGCATTGAAATAGAGAGAAGGCAGAAATTTATGCCTGAAAAGAGATTTGCTTTTGTAGAAATGAATAACCAAATAAACAGTATGAACCAGAACTGTCTTATTCTATACATTCTTAAAAATTATAATTACTTGTGAAAATCTCACTCCGTTTGAAGTTGATCCTGAGTTTTCTGTCAGTGATTGTAGTTGCTGGTCTTGTAACAACCATAGTAGGTGTACATTTGATTGGCGATAGAATAGTGAAACAAGCTCAGGAGAAGGTGGAATTAGACCTCAATTCAGCAAGAGAAGTATACAAAGATAAAATCAGAGATGTTAGCACTTCTATACGTTTGACTGCTCTCCGGTTCTTTTTAAAAGACGCTATCTCAAGGAATGACATAGCGAAATTGGGAATAGAGTTAAGAAGGATAAGAGAGAGGGAATCATTAGATATACTTAATCTAACTGATAAGGATGGAAAAGTCATTGTTAGAGCTAGAAATCCTGTAATTTATGGAGATGATCAATCAGATGATGAACTTGTTAAAGAAGCAATTAGTAAAAAAGAAGTAGTGTCATCAACAAAGATAGTCTCAAGGGGTGAATTATTAAAAGAAGGAAAAGATCTTGCCAAACAGGCTCGTATAAAGTTTATTCCAACTACTAAAGCAAAACCGAGACCTGAAAAAGAAGAGACTTCGGGAATGATGATAAAAACTACCGCCCCTGTTTTTGATTATAATGGAAATCTAATCGGTATCTTGTATGGGGGGACTCTTCTTAACAGGAATTATGAGATTGTTGATAAGATAAAGGATATAGTTTATAGAGGAGAAACATATAGGGGAAAAGATATTGGCACTGCTACAATTTTTCAAGGTGATTTACGTATTTCGACCAATGTAGAGAGAAAGGATGGAACAAGAGCTATAGGTACGCGAGTATCCAAAGAAGTAAACAACCAGGTTTTAGTAAAAGGTAAGCCATGGTTTGACAGGGCATTTGTCGTTAACAATTGGTATATAACAGCTTACGAGCCTATAAGAAACATCAAAGATGAAGTAATTGGCATTTTGTATGTTGGAATACTTGAAGAGAAATTCCTAGATATGAAAAGACAAACTATGTTGACATTTTTGGGTATAACATTTGTCGGAATTGTCATCGCTTTTGCTATTTCATGTCTTCTTGGGAATAGTATAACAAAGCCAATTCGGTTACTTGTTTCTGCTTCTAATAAATTTGCAAAAGGAGACCTGGATCATAGAGTTGAATATAGAAATGGGGACGAGATCGGAGAATTGGGAACAGCATTTAATTATATGTTAGATTCAATAAAGGAAAGGGATGAGAGATTAAAGGAATACACAAAGAAGGAAATAATGAAGTCTGAAAGGCTAGCTATGGTTGGGCAATTAGCAGCAGGTGTTGCTCATGAAATTAATAACCCTCTTGGAAGCATTTTGATATACAGTCATCTTTTGATAGAGGATTTGGAAAAGGAAGACCCTAGGAGAGGGAATATCGAGAAAATAGTAAACCAAGCTACGCGTTGTAAAAAGATTGTAAAAGGATTACTGGATTTTTCTCGTCAAACTGAACCTGAGATGAAACTCTCTGATATAAATACGATAGTTAAAGAGGTTTTATCTCTTGTTGAAAGACAGGTGATGTTTCATAATATAAAAGTAATAAAAAAATTATCACCAGACCTTCCCACTATTCTGCTTGATAAGAATCAGATACAGCAGGTACTTATGAATATTATTCTTAATGCTGTTGAGGCTATGGATGGGCAGGGTAAGTTAACAATTGAAACTTTCTCTGATGAAGAATATGTAAAAACAAAATTTACTGATACAGGATGCGGAATCTCAGAAGAGAATATGAAAAAGCTATTTCAACCATTTTTTACAACTAAAGAAACGGGTCATGGAACAGGGCTTGGACTTTCAATAAGTTATGGAATTATCCGAAAGCATAATGGAAAGATAAATGTAAGCAGTAAAATTGGAAAGGGAAGCACTTTTACGGTTGTTTTACCCGTAAGAGAGAAGAACGACCAAAAAACATGAAAATATTAGTTATTGATGATGAAGAGTATATGCGTGATTCCTGCTGCCAGATGCTTTCTCGCAGAGGACATAAGGTTATAGTTGCTGAAGATGGGAATCAAAGTCTTAAAATTATGGCAGATAGGGACTTTGATATTGTAATTCTGGATTTAAAAATGCCAGGGATCAGTGGTATGGAAGTTTTAAAAAGGATAAGAAGTAATACTCCTGAGACTATTGTAATTGTTATTACTGGATATGCTACTGTTGAATCAGCTGTAGAGGCAATGAAATTAGGAGCATACGATTTTCTTCCAAAACCTTTCAATCCTGATGAACTGAATGCAATTATCAAAAGAGCTGAGGAAAAGAGAAAAATAGCAATAGAAAATATATATCTTCGTGAGCAGTTAAAAAAATATCTCGGTATGGATGAGATAATTGGTGAAAGTGAACAGATAATAAAAATAAAAGAGTTAATAAGAAAGGTTGCTCCTACAGATAGTACCGTTTTAATTTCAGGTGAGAGTGGTACGGGCAAAGAACTTGTAGCAAGAGCAATTCATCACTATAGTGATCGAAAAAATAAACCTTTTGTTACTGTTGATTGCGGCAGTCTTGTTGAGACTTTGTTTGAAAGCGAACTTTTTGGCCATATCAAGGGTTCTTTTACCGGAGCTATAAATACGAAATACGGGAAATTTGAAATTGCTAATACTGGTTCAATATTTTTTGATGAGATAGCAAATATCGGCATAAATATACAGAGTAAATTGTTAAGAGTAATTCAGGAGCGAGAAATTACAAAAGTTGGAGGTACACATACTGTTAATATAGATATCAGGATTATTTCTGCAACAAATAGAAATCTCATAGGAGAAATAAAAAACGGTAACTTTCGTGAAGACCTATTTTACAGATTGAGTGTGGTTCCTATACATTTACCACCTTTGCGAAGTCGAAGAGATGATATACCTGTATTAGCGAATTATTTTTTACACAAGTTTAATTTAGAAAGAAAGAAGAAAATAGAAGCTATATCAAATAGAGCAATGAAGGAGTTGATTAAATATAGATGGCCAGGAAATGTGAGGGAACTACAAAATGCTATAGAACGTGCTGTCGTGCTTGCTGAAGGAAATATTATAGAATCCACCCATCTATTTTATCGTCCTTTTACTAATAACGAGTGGTCTTTCCCTGGTACGACAGATAATGAGAAACTCACTAATTTTACTCTTGAATCGGTAGAGAGAGAACATATATTGAAAATTTTAAAGAAATGTAACTGGAATAAAAGTGAAACTGCAAGATTACTAAAAATAGACCGTAAAACACTCCGATTAAAAATAGAAAAATATAAAATAAAGTCTGACTGATGTTAGATAAGTATGAGTTATAATTCTCCATGACTGGGGTAAAATTCCCCACTAAATAAACAGTCCCAACTATTTAAAGAATACTATATAAAAATATTTTTTAGTCGCAAATTGTTGCATAACAAAAGATTAGGGTTTAGCCTTGCTGGTTGTTGTATTATTTGGTATAGAGTTTGGAAGTGTATAATAAAGGAGAGGTGTTAAAATGACAGAGAATATTAAAATTCTTATAATTGATGATGATGAATCAATGCGCGATGCATGTGTACAGACATATGCTAAAAATAGTTATGTAGTAGATGTTGCAAGTGATGGTGTTACGGGCTTGCAAAAGATTAAAGATATAAATCCCGATCTTGTGCTTGTTGATCTGAAAATGCCGGGGATAAGTGGCATGGTTGTTCTTGAAGAGATTAAAAGGATTGACCCGGAAATTGTTACTGTAGTTATTACGGGTTATGCAACTATAGACTCAGCAATAGAATCAATAAAGAAAGGCGCCTACGATTTTTTAACTAAGCCATTTACTCCGGGGGAGCTTAGACTAATCACTAAAAGAGCCCTTGAAAAAAGGCGATTAACCATTGAATCAAATCGTTTACGGCAAGAGAAAGAAAAAATGAGAGAAGGATTTATTAGTATGGTTTCACATCAACTTAGGACTCCTCTTGTTGCTGTGCAGCAATATTTTGAAGTAATTCTCGGTGGTATGGCTGGTGAAGTCAGTGATGAACAAAGAGAGATGCTGGAGAGGTCTAAAATTCGCATTGATCAGCTGATATATTTAATCAAGGACTGGCTTAATCTATCAAAGATAGATGCTAATATGATTGTAAAAAAATTGGCATCAATAAATATAACTTCAATTTTCACTAATATTTTTAATTTGATGCAGACAATTTCAAAGGAAAAGAATATTACTCTGAAGATGGATATTCCTGAAGATCTTCCTAAAATTTCCGGTGATAAAGGAACTCTGGAACAGGCGTTCTTAAATTTGGTTGATAACGGAATAAGATATGGTAAGGATGGTGGTAGTCTGATAGTTAGTGCAAAGGAAGAGAATGGATATATAGAGGTGAGTATTTCTGATAATGGTATCGGGATTCCAGAGGATAAATTGCCTTTTATCTTTGAACAATTTTATCAAGTTGAACCTAAATCTGATAGTACCGGCTTGGGCTTATCAATTGTAAAAAGGATAATGGATGCTCATTCCGCTACTATCAAGGTAACAAGTAAACCTGAGAAGGGAAGTACTTTTGCAGTACTTTTAACAAAAAGTGAGGAGGAGAAATGAAAGGAGCAAAAATTTTACTTGTAGATGACGATGTCGATTTTTGCAAATCTACAACTAAAATATTGGAAAGTGACGGATATGAAGTAGTTACGGCATTCGATGGAAAAGAGGCACGACGGAAGTTTAAAAAAGAGAAACCTGACCTTGTAATTTTGGACATAATGTTGCCGGGTGAAGATGGTTTTTCAATATGCAGTGAGTTAAAGAAGATAACAAGTTTTTTTGAGATACCAATCCTTGTCTTGACATCTGTTAGTGCAGAAATTGAGGGAGAAAAATACGCAAAGAGAATTGCTTTATATCACAAAGCTGATGATTATGCAGAGAAACCTATTGATCCAAAAGAGTTGCTTGCTAGAGCCTACGCATTGATTACTCGAAGGAAAATCACTGTCTCTGAACCGACAAATAAAAAGAAATTACTGATTATTGATAGTGATATAGATTTTGTACGCTCAATGCGGGAGTTGTTAGAATCGAATGATTTTGAAGTGCAGTCTGCAGATACTGCAAATGGGGGAATTAAAATGGTAAAGGCGATGCTGCCTGATCTTATATTAATAGATGCTATGCTTCCAGATAAAGACGGATTTACAGTATCTCGTGAATTAAAGACAGATACTCAAACATATAATATACCTATTATTATGCTATCGGCCCTTGATAAGCAATTTAGAAAGCCCGATTTTGCGCGTACTATGGCTGGTACACATAAGGTAGATGAGTTTATTCCTAAACCAATAAAGTCTGAACATATATTGGCAAAGATACGAAAATATGTTTAGTAGAGTTAGATGCTTATAAAAATAAGATGAGCAATTATAAACTATTATTTTCTGTTATTTGCATCGATTATTATGACATTATAGTTTTATGTGAATTACTTCCCTGACCTTTCCAACAACTACTGGAAATGAGAGATAGTGATAATTAGGAGCGGAAATGGACAAAAAGAGAATCTTTATTATCGATGATGATATTGATTTCGTAAAAGCAATTAAGACAATACTGGAAAAGAATTCTTATGAATGTGCTTGTGCATATTCGGCAAAAGAGGGTCTTGAAAAAGTAAAGGAAGTTAAGCCTGACTTAATTGTACTGGATATTATGATGGAACGTATTACGGCTGGTTTGGGAGTTGTTAATAAACTAAGAAATCCAGATAGAAGTTCACCATATTTTGAGTGTTCCAAGATTCCGATATTAATTGTTACAAGTATCGAAAAGATAATGGAAACAAATTTCAAGGAAATAGCCGGGACGCAACTTTTGCCAGTAGATGATTTCCTTGAAAAACCAGTTCCAGCTAAGGTGCTTTTATCAAAAATAAAATCTCTCACCAAGACAATATCTCTTGAGGAACTTCTTGCCAAGGCAAAAAAACCAGGTGAAGATGCTATGGTGTTGCATCCCTTTTATCACGGGAAGATTTCAATTGTACCCAAATGTTGCATCAGGGATTTCAATGATTTCGCAATCTGGTACACTCCCGGAGTTGCCGAACCCTGCCGTGATATTAATAAAAATTCGCAAAAGGTTTATGAGCATACAAATAAGGGTAATCTTGTTGCAATTGTATCTGATGGAACAAGAGTTTTAGGGCTTGGTGATATAGGACCTGAAGCCAGTCTGCCTGTAATGGAGGGAAAAGCAATCCTTTTTAAATATTTAGGTGGTATTGATGCTTTTCCTATCTGCCTCGACACAAAAGAGCCGGAAAAGATAATAGAAACTACTCTTTTGCTCCAACCTTCATTCGGTGGAATAAACCTGGAGGATATAGCTCAGCCAAAATGCTTTTACATACTTGACGAACTTAGAAAAAGGGCAAGGATACCAATATGGCATGATGACCAGCAGGGGACCGCTGCGATAACCATGGCAGGTCTTATTAATGCTGTAAAATTTGTCGGGAAAAAATTGAATAATGTGAAAATAGCAATGGTTGGAGCTGGTGCAGCTAACACAGCCTGTTTAAGAGCGATGATTTCCGTTGGAATTCCTGCGGAAAATGTAATAATGTGCGATATAAACGGCACTCTTCATTCTGAAAGAACGGATTTTAAAGAGACGGATCCCAGGTATGAGTTTTGCAGAATAACAAACATAGAAAAAAGAAGAGGCGGTATTTCAGAAACAATGAAGGGTTCGGATGTCTGTATTGCTTATTCAAAATCAGGGCCCGGTACAATAAAACCGGAGTGGGTAAAAAGCATGGCAAACGATGCAATAGTTTTTGCATGTGCCAATCCTGTTCCAGAGATATGGCCTTGGGAAGCAAAAGAAGCTGGTGCAAAAATAGTTGCAACCGGAAGATCGGATTTTCCTAATCAGGTCAATAATTCTCTGGGATTTCCTGGAATATTTAGGGGAGCTCTTGATGTAATGGCAAAAACAATAACAGATGAGATGTGTATAGCGGCAGCTTACGAGCTCGCAAAATGTGCTGAAGATAAAGGACTTTCAGAAGAGTACATAATCCCCAGTATGGATGAATGGGAAGTTTATCCAAGAGAAGCCACTGCTGTAGGAATGAAAGCAATAGAACAGGGTGTTGCCAGAATAATGATGTCAGGAGAGGAATTGTATAAGAAGGCGGAAACCATGATAAAACTTGCTCGGGAAGAAACTGAGTCATTAATGAAAGGTGGTTTTATAAAAATGCCTAAAAAACAGGAGGCGAAATGATCATATTATGCCTTAATTGTGGAAGCTCATCTGTGAAATATAGGCTATATGACTGGAACAAAAAGGAAACTATTGCTACAGGAATCGTTGAGAGAGTTACAACTCGTGGAAGTTTTTGCATACAGGAAGTCACTGGGCAGAACAGTGTAAGAGTTGAAAGAGAATGTCCAACACATCGCGAGGCGATAAAACTCATTATTGAAATGCTTACGTCTACAAAAGATGGTGTAATCAAAGACCTTAAGGTAATATCTGCAGTTGGACATCGTGTAGTTCATGGAGGTGAGAGGTTTGCTAAATCTATTATTATAACCGAAGAAGTTCTTGATGAATTTAAGAAATTAGCAGATTTGGCTCCACTTCATAACCCACCGAATATACTTGGTATAGAGGCAGCAAAAGAGTTGTTACCAAATGTTCCACATATGGCTATTATGGATACGGCGTGGCATCAAACAATGCCTAAATATGTATTTACATATGCTCTGCCTTATGAATGGTATGAAAAATATAAAATAAGAAGATATGGATTTCACGGGACATCACTTTTGTATGTTTCAAGAAGAGCATCAGTTCTTCTTGGTAAAGACCCTTTTGAATGCAATCTCATTATATGCCACATAGGGAATGGTGTGTCTTTAAACGCTGTGAAAAATGGTGTGTCTTTTGATACAAGTATGGGGTTTACACCGTTAGAAGGATTGGTAATGGGGACGAGAGCGGGAGACCATGATGCAGCTATTGATTTCTATATAATGAATAAGGAGAGCTATTCAACCAGTGAGATGAATTCTATACTTAATAAAAAGTCCGGTATTCTGGGTATAACAGGTAAATATAGTGACAGGCGTGATATAATTAAAGCGGCAGAAAGAGGCGATGAAAGAGCCAAACTTGCACTTGATATTGAGACATACAGAATTAGGAAATATATTGGTGCCTATGTAGCGGCAATGGGTGGTGTTGACGCTATTGTCTTTACGGCAGGAGTTGGTGAGATGTGCGATCTTATAAGGGCAAAGGCTCTGGATGGTCTGGATTTTATGGGAATAAAATATGATAAAGAAAAAAATAAAATTGCTAAGACGAGAAATGCAGAATGTGATATCAGTGCTAGGGATTCCAGGGTAAAGATTTTTGTAATTCCAACAGACGAAGAAAGAGTCTTTATAGAAGATGTTGTAGCTCTTTTTGAAAAATCAAGGGGTCATAAGGTAAGATATACTTACAGATTCCAGTCGCCGAATTATAGGAATTCAGTTCGTGATAAGGGATTTGAGAAAGAGTGTGAAAAGAATCCAGAACTTCATAAAGTAGTAGCTAAAGTAAATTAGGTAATTAATTTTTTATTGATTTCAAAATTACAATAAATCTTTAATACTTGCTGATAATAAGTAGCATTTTAAGATATAATAAGGAAATATCCTTCAGAAAGCTCAATCTAAGAAAATTTCTCTTATAACATGATATTTTGAGTTTGATCTTCTATAAGTGTTTATTTTTTTCAGTAAAATTCAGGGGAATGCTATACTTCAACCGTTTTGGTGATTTTTTATAAAATTTTCTCCCTTATAAAATTTCTTTTATAATTGGATAAATTAATTTAAAATATTAAGAATCATAAAAGATGTTAGTAAATAGGAAATTGATATTGACTAAAAATCCAAATAGTAATTGAAATTCTTTGTGGAAAAGAAGGAAAAAATCACTAAAATAAAAAAATATAATATTTTAAGTTTATTAATAATAATATATTAGGAGGTATAATGGAGAAAGTATCAATTATAGGTAGTGGCAATGTAGGAGTTGCAGCAGCATTTTATTTGGCTGAGAAAGGTATTGCGAATATAATGCTTGTTGATATTTTAGAAGGTAAAGCAGAAGGGAGTGCACTTGACCTTGCTGAAGCTTCACCTTTACGCGGTTATGATATTAAAATTCGGGGATCTTCTCATATTGAAGATATTAAAGACTCTAGAGTTGTTGTAATAACTGCAGGTAAAGTTAGAAAACCCAACACCTTACGTCTTGAGTTACTTGAAGATAATGTGAAGGTTATTGATCCGATAATAGAAGATGTCAAAAAGTATGCCCCGAAATCAATCGTTATTGTTATAACTGAACCTGTTACAACTTTAACTTATTACACTTTTAAAAAGACAGGATTTGACAGAACGAAGGTAATTGGAGTTGCAGGGAAACTTGATGTTACACGGGTTTGTGAATATACTGCACAGGAACTTGGCGTTACACCGGTTGAAGTAAGTGCTCTTGTTTTAGGAGGTCATCATAAATTCATGGTTATACCTCCAGAATTTATTCGGGTTTGCGGCATACCGATCACTGAGTTACTTCCCAAAGAAAAAGTTGATAAAATAATATCAGAAGCCAGGGAAGCAGGAACAACTATTCTATCAATGTTAAAAAGGCAGACATCTATGTATTCTCCCGGTGCTTCCATAGCAGAAACTGTGGGTGCAATCATAAATGATACCAGAGCAATACTATGTGTTCCAACCTGCCTTGATGGAGAGTATGGTTTTAAAAATATTTGTTTAGGTGTACCGGTTCAACTTGGAAAGAATGGCGTTGAGAAAATAATCGAACTTGAATTATCCTTGCCTATAAGAGAAGAACTGCAGGTATCAGCGGATGTAATCAATAAAACTATTGAATCAATGGGAATTTAGGGGGTCATCATGAAAGTTAGTATTATTGGAAGTGGAAACGTTGGTGTAGCAACAGCACTATATTTAGTTGAAAAAAGAGTTTCAAATATAGTATTGATTGATATCGTTAAAGGATGGGCTGAAGGAAAAGCTTTGGATATTGTACATGCCTCACCTATCCGAAAATACGATGTATCTGTTAATGGATATTCCGATATATCAATGATCAAAGATTCTGAAGTGATTGTTGTAACAGCAGGTAAACCGAGATTGCCCGGTATGTCCAGGGAAGATTTGCTTCGTGATAATGTAAAAATTATAAAAAGTGTATCGGAGAGTATTGCTAAATATGCTCCTAATGCTGTATTGATCACAGTTACAAATCCGCTTGATATTTTAGCTTATGTTGCCTTAAAAGTCACTGGATTTGCTTTGAAAAGAGTGATTGGAATGGCTGGAATTTTGGATTCTTCAAGATTCCGATACTTTATAGCTGATGAGCTTGGAGTAAGTCCCAGAAATATAACTGCTCTTGTACTTGGTGGTCATGGTGACCTAATGGTGCCATTACCAAGATATTCGACTGTACACGGTATCCCGGTTTCTGAATTATTACCGAAAGCAAAAATTGATAAATTAATAGAGCGCACAAGAAAAGCTGGAGGAGAAATAGTTTCCTATCTTAAAACGGGAAGTGCATACTGGTCACCAGGTAGTTCAGCAGCGGAAATGGTAGAATGTATTATTCGTAATAGAAATAGAGTTATTCCTTGTTCGGCATATCTGAGAGGAGAATATGGTATAGACGGTCTGTTTGCGGGTGTACCTATTGTAATTGGGAGAAATGGTGTTGAAAAAATAATTGAGCTATCACTTACGAC
>DAOUYY010000045.1 GCA_030665885.1 Fidelibacterota bacterium | reverse complement strand
GGCAAGAAGCGAAGCGACCAAACGAGTTTTAATTTTTCATCTCCTTAAAAAGAAAAATTCAAAGAAAGTGTTACTCCCTTTGAATGAGGAACAACATACGCACTAAGATCAGAATTGGGTTTTTCAATTTTATTCCTCGTTAAAGCAATAATATCAAACATGCTAATAATTCGATTTACAACAAGACCGGCAACAGCAAACGAGGCATTTCGAAGAGCAACACTCCCTTTTATTCTTATTTTATCGAATTCCTTACGGGACTGCTCACTATCCCACGCCCAGAAATATTCATCAGTTTCAGGATATAAAGCATTGTTCTGTCTGTATCTAAGCTTCTGATCATTATACTCGTATATATTCATGTAATTGCCAATATCTTTAAAATAGTAATCATCCTTATTTGCAGGATTTACTTCAGCATGTTGAGCTGCATAAGCTCTCATATTATCATTCATGGAACCGGCATGAAACTGAAAAGCTACATAAGTAATCCAGAATATCAATTCTGAACTGTTGAAACCGTATCCCCTTTTATGACAATTGAGGCTGTGCTCACCCCACCCGGGTAAAACAATAGATTTTAACAATAATATTCTAGCTTGAGAAATGCTCAATTTATCAGAGGAGATACTGTCAATTTGACTCGTCATCTTATATTCAGCAAGCAGCATATTTGACGATACAAAAATAGTTAGAATAAATAAGACAAAGCTTCGAATTAAGATTTTCATACTTTCTTCCTCTTGAAAAAACATATTAACAAAAATCCACTCGATATTAAAAAACACAAACAACCAAACCAGTTTACAAATTTAGTGTATAAGGTTTTGGGGTTTCCTTGCTGGATTTCAGCTGATAACCAGCCCAATCTGCCGAGTCCAATTCTTTTAAGCACTCTTCCATAGGAATCTATAATCATTGAAACACCTGTATTTGCTGACCTAACAACAGGAATCCTGTTCTCAATTGCCCGAAATCTTGAAATCTCGGCATGCAGAAAAGGAGCTGAAGTAAAACCAAACCATGCATCATTTGAAACAATTATAAGCATTTCTGAACCTTTTCTGGCACCCTCTCTTACTATATAAGGAAACGTTGATTCATAACATACTACCGTTGTGAAAAAAAGCGTTGTATCGGAAGATTGCGACTTTATAACCTTTAAAGGTATTTGAAATACATTAACTTCTTCTCCAGCATCAAAGTTCCCCTGCCCCAGATTCAAATTATTCAAGTCCGGGAAAACACCAGAAAGCGGGATATATTCTCCAAGTGGGACAAGTTTAATTTTTCGATAACTTTCGATATTATGAGAATTTGGGCGAAGCAAAAAAACTGCGTTATAAGCTTTATATTCCTTAGATGAAGTCAACTCGTAATCAGGGACGCCAGTCACTAAGGAAACATCCAATGTGGAAATATGATCAATAATCTTATCAAGCGAATGACGCCTATTTCTTCGAAGATAAGTAGGTGTAGCCGATTCCGGCCAAACGACTAAATCCAGAGCTTCTATCGCCACCGAATCCGTAAGATCATGTAAAAGCTGCATATTATTTTTAAAGTACTTGCTGTTCCACTTAGCATTAGGGTCAACATTCGGCTGAATCAATCCGACACAAGCAGTTCGGCTGTCATTCATCCTATTGGATTTTTGAAGCACGGATAACCCATAAATTTCGGGAATTAGGAATAGTAAAAGAATCGCAGTAATATAAGTAAGCTTTCTCTTACTACTAACCGGATTAAAAATTATGTTATAAATGAGAACATTTATTAAAATAATCAAGAAACTTACCGCATGTGGACCAGTAATTGAAGCAAATTGAATGAGTTGAATGGCATTAGATTGCGTATAGCAAAGATTACTCCATGTAAATCCCAGTGTACCGAAAGACCTTATAAACTCAATTGCTACCCATATTACTGGAAACGACAATATCCCGGCAGTTTTTCCAAGCCTTCTTCCAATTATCCCGATTAAAATTCCGATCACTCCATAATTTAAAGCAAGGAACAGCACTCCGGAAGTCATAGATAGAAACGCCCAATACCATTCAGTACCCTTATTAAATGCCAACCAATACAAAACTCCGAAACTAAGGATAACTCCGAAGAGAAATCCCTTTTCAAAGCCGAGATAAAATTCATCCTGAACAAACACAAGGATTAGAGGAATTAAACTAAAATATGCCAGGAAACCCAACGGGGATGGAGGGAACGCAGCTGCTGTAAACAGACCAGAAATTATTATTAATATCCACTTTGGTATTCTATTCAACTGATTTAACATATTTATAAAAGCTCTATCTGATTAATTAATCCACCCTAAAGGCATATTTGGTAAAAAGAGATTTAAGTATTTGAAACTATTATAAAAAAGAAAAATTTACTTTTTTAAACTTATCTTATTTGTAAATGTCTCAATGAGCTTATTGCAAACTCGAGCTATAATTCTTTGTATCTAAATATGTTTGAAGAATTATTGCAGCTGCGGTTTTGTCAATTTCACCTTTATTATGACCGGTCCTCACCCCTTTTTCATGAAGAATTTTTATCGCTTCAACTGAGGATAATCTTTCATCAACCTCTTCAACCGGAGCCGAAATTTCATTCTTAAGTAGGTTTATAAAGTTTTTAACCTCTTCAGTCTGCGCAGTAGAATTTCCAGATAATGCTATCGGTAATCCTATAGCTATTAATTCAACATCATTTTTAATTACTATATCTTGAATCGTAAGAATTGCTTTTTCGGTATTACGAGATTCAATAGTCTTTAAAGGTGATGCAATTATCTGCAAAGGATCAGATAAAGCCAAACCTATTCTTGATTTACCATAATCGATACATAGAACTCTACCCAAATTTTCTCCTGAAAAATAACCTAAGCTTTTTTCAATGACTCTTTTATAATCCTTCCTGGTTTGAAATGAGTCTTCCGTCTTGGAGGGACATAAACCTCTTCATTCGTACGAGGATTACGCGCTTTGGGTTTTGCTTTTGTAGGTTTAATCTCAAATACTCCAAAGTTGCGAATCTCAATTCGTAATTTTTTGTCATCTTCACAAAGCATTTCTCTTAATGCTTTAAAAACTCCATCTACCATTTTCTCAGTGTTACATATCTTTTCTCCTACAACCTTTGCTGTACGTCTCACGACATCCTTCTTCGTGTAAGTTTTAGCACGCATAAGTTTCCTCCTATTATTTGCGTTCTACAGAGATCATTCCCTGCACATTTTGTAGCTTTAATATAACCTTATTTAAATGATTTAAATTCCCGACTTGTAAAATCAGTGAAATGTGAATAATTGTTTCATCTACACTTCCATCGATACTTACGATATTTGTATTGGTACTTGATATTATTTCAGTTATATCTTTTAGAAAATTTTTCCTTTCCTGCCCCATAATTTTTATTTGGGAAATAAAATATTGCTTATGGTTTACATCCCAATCAACGTCAATCAGTCTCTCATTTTCTTTTAAAAGAGCCGGTAAATTAACACAATCACTCTTATGAACTATCATCCCTCTTCCATGACTAACATAACCTATTATCAGATCACCTGGAATAGGGTTGCAGCATTTTGCAAATGTTACCATTAGATTACTTACATCATGAACTTTTATCCCCTTTACATTCCGACGGGCAGTTTCAAGGAACATTGCATCAAAATCACTACTTTTCACTTCATCGCTTCTATGTGGAAATAATTTCGAATATATTTGAGAAATAGTTATAATTCCACTTCCGATAGAAGCATATAATTTGTCTAAATTATCATATCCGAATTGATCAATTGACTTCTGGACCGTCTTTAAAAATCGCAAATTTTTACTTCTTTTGTTCTCTTTCTCCAACATTTCTTTTCCGAGCTTTACACTTTCTACAAATTGAGTTTTTCTAATCCAACGCTTGATTGCACTAATAGCTTTTGCAGTTTTAACAAACTTTAACCATGCATAGCTCGGTTTATGTGTTTCCGATGTAATTATTTCTATTGTTTGTCCGCTCTTTATCTCTGAATTCAGGGGTACTATTTTTCCGTCAACTTTTGCGCCAATACACCTATACCCTATTTCCGTATGAACTTCAAATGCAAAATCAACGGGTGACGCACCTTTTGGAAGCCGTATAAGATCGCCTCGTGGCGTAAATACAAAGATCTCATCTTTGAAAAGATCAATCTTCAGAGTATCCATAAAATCTTTCGGCTCGGCGGACTCAGTTGTAAGAACATCAATAAGGTCTCTTAGCCACTTTACATATTTATCAACTTCATCGGGTTTACTAAGTCCCTCTTTATAACGCCAATGTGCAGCAATACCTTCTTCAGCAACTTCATCCATCTCCTCTGTTCTAATCTGTATTTCAACAATTTTTCCACCAGAACCATAAACAGTAGTATGAATCGATTGGTAATAATTAATCTTATGATTAGCTATATAGTCCTTAAATCTATCCATCACCGGTGTAAATAGATCATGTACAATTCCCAAAACAGCGTAACAATTTTCCTTCGTGTCCACAATCACCCGTATTGCCAATAGATCATAAATTTCCTCAAAAGGCATATTACGAGATTTCATTTTTTTATAAATAGAATAAAAGTTTTTAGGACGACCAAAAATACGAGCAGGGATATTTTGTTCAGCAAGAGCACGTTTTAAAGGTATTGTAAAAGTTCTTATATATTTTTCTCTTTCACTTTTCTTTTCTTTAATCTTTTTCTGTAAAAATCTATTAGCATCGGAATCCAGATTTTTCAGTGCAAGGTCTTCTAATTCCGATTTTAATTTGAACATACCAAGCCGATGTGCCAGAGGTGCATAAACATCCCTTGTTTCTATGGCAATCCTCCGCCGCTTTACCGGGGGCAATGAATCCAGTGTTTGCATATTATGGTATCGGTCAGCTAATTTAATGATAAGAACACGTATATCCTGAGCAACACTCAGGAGCATTTTCCGGAAATTATCAGCCTGCTTCTCTTGTTTATTTCTAAATCTAATCCCACTTATTTTTGTAACACCTTCAACCAATCTTGCTACTTCAGCACCAAATTTTCTTTCTATATCCTCATACCGGATCCCTGTATCCTCAATAACATCATGGAGCAATCCTCCAGCGACGGTTACAGGGTCCATGTTCATTTCAGAAAGAATTTTAGCGGTATTATAGGGATGTTCAAAATATGGCTCTCCAGATTTTCTCATTTGTCCTTTATGAGCATCACGGGCAAAAGTATAAGCCTCCCATAAAAAATCTTCATCTACAAATGATTTCTTAGAATCCCCGGCTATCGCTCGAATAAGAGCATAAAACTTTTTAGGTCGCTTATTTGTTCCCAGCGGAACTTTATTGATAAATCTAGCTGTCATTAGAAAGGAGTAATCTCCATTTCTTCATGTGAAGCTGCCAAATTTTCAAACCTGGCATATTTATCAATGAAAACTACATTTACTGTACCTGTAGGACCATTTCTTTGTTTGGCTACAATTATTTGAGCTTTATGCTCATCATCAAGATATTTTTCATCTGAACCAGATCTCTTGTCGTAAACAGATTTACGATATATAAACATTACAACATCGGCATCCTGCTCAAGAGCACCACTCTCTCTTAGATCAGAAAGTTGAGGTTTATGATCTCCACCTCTCATTTCCACAGCTCTTGAAAGCTGCGAAACTGCCAAAACCGGAACATTAACCTCCTTTGCAAGTGCCTTTAGACTCCGTGATATCTCAGTGATTTCCTGCTGGCGATTTTCAGCACGATGACCTTTTATAAGCTGAAGATAATCCACAATAATCAGCTGAATATCATGTTCAGCTTTTAACCGTCGTGATTTTGCCCGGATTTCCATCATTGTCAAAGTTGGGGAATCATCAATAAAGATAGGTGCTTTTGAAAGACGTCCGGTCTGCATACTCAATCTCTGCCACTGTTCCTTCGGCAACTTTCCAGTTCGAACCAGATGACTATCTACTCTCGCTTCTGCACAAAGAAAGCGCATTGCTAATTGATAATCAGCCATCTCAATACTGAACATACCTACCGGCACATTAAATTCTACCGCAGAATTTCGAGCTATAGTCAAAGCAAGAGCAGTTTTACCCATTGCTGGTCTTCCTGCAAGAATAATCAGTTCACCCTGTTGTAAACCGGAAGTCAAATCATCTAAATCAGTGATTCCTGTTGGAATCCCGGTTGTATGCCATTTCTTTTTATGAATTGAATCAATATGCTCGAAAGTGCGATTTAAAACATCGGTAAAATTTTTAAAACCACCTTTTAACCTGCTTTCAGAAAGTGCGAATATCTTTTGTTCCGCACGATCTAAAACATCATAAGCGGGATCTCTTGCTTCATACGCCTCATTTTGAATCTCATTTGACGAAATGATCAATTTGCGAAATATAGACTTCTCGAGTACTATTTTAGCATAATATTCAACATTAGCAGCTGAAGGAGTAGATTCTACCAATCCAGTGATGTAATATGCACCTCCTGCTTGCTCTAAGGTTTTATTGCTCTTTAAACGATCTATTACACTAATCTGATCAACGGGCTGCCCTTCATTGAACAATTCCAACATAGCTCGAAATATAACCTGATTGGCTTCTTTATAAAAAGCTGTATAATCAAGATATTGAAGCGCTTTACTAACAGCTTCTTTATCAAGCATCATAGCACCTAAAACCGATAACTCCGCCTCATCTGCGTATGGTGGAACTCTTATATAATCACTCCCTTGCTGAGGCATAATTAACTCCTCGTTTTTTCAAGATAAAGTTTTTGAATTTTCTGAAAATCTTCCCAAGCAAACCTTTTCAAGTTTGGATTTCTGAGTAAAGCCGCCGGATGATAAGTTACCATTAGATCAAACCCATGATAATTGTAAATTCGACCCCTCATCTGATGTAAATTATATTCAACACGAAGAAGCGTCTTTGCCGCTATCAAACCGAGACAAATAATTAATTTCGGTTTTATAATCTGAATCTGGGTAAGAAGATATGGCTCACAATTTTCAATTTCATCAGAGTGAGGAGTGCGATTGCCAGGTGGACGGCACTTCAATATGTTAGCGATAAACACATCTTCACGTACTGTATTTACTGCTAATAAAATTTTATCAAGAAGTTTTCCTGCTCTACCGACAAACGGTTCACCTTGAAGGTCTTCATTATGACCCGGTGCCTCTCCAATAAACAGTAAATCAGCTTCAGGATTTCCTGCACCAAAAACTGCATTTGTTCTCGTCTTCCATAGCTCACACTTTTTACACTGTTTAACTTCCTCTTCCAATTCTTCCAACGATATTTTTATTTCACCATCACCAAGCAATACTTTCTTATCGAAGAAGAATTCATCAGTAAAAAGTTCTTCTTGCTGTTTGAAATAATTTTGTAAATCTTTCTTCAAATCACCCATATAATAGTCTAAGGATTACTTTCTAATTGTCAAGTTTTAATTGTCAATTGTTAATTTTCCATTATTTTACAGGTTTCTCTTAAAATTTATTGTTTTACCTGCCACCCTGTTGAATAGGCTTCGCTCCCATACAGTCGCTTCGCTACTTATCCCGTTAGGGATCTCTATGAGACGGGACAAGTTTTCCACCAGGTAAACTGCTAATATTCCTTACAACTGTTTTAATAATCATTTCTGCTATTTTTCTTTTAGTATCCTTTTGGAAATACCATTCATCTCCATTTGCAGAGAACATTAAAACCTCATTAGTATCACTCTCAAAACCGGTACCATCTTTCGAAGGATCATTCCAGACGATATAATCCATATTTTTACTTACTAATTTCTGAATAGACCGATTTTTACCGTCCTCGATTTCCACACTGAATCCGACAATACATGCCTTTGGATTTTTAGCACGAAATGAGGAAACCAGATCAGGAGATAGAGTTAAAGGTATCTCTTTAATCGGTTCGGATTTCTTGATTTTATTCTCACTAAAATTAGCCGGACAAAAATCTTCTACTGCAGCAGACATGAAAAGAAAATCTGCTTCACCTGCATTTTCACTTAAAACTTTTCCCATCTCTCTTGCTGATTCGACGCGGATCACTTCGACGCCTGGTGGAGGCTTAAGCATTGTTGGACCTGTAATAAGCAGAACATTACCATCCTCTTTTACTGCCTCTTCGGCAAGTGCAAATCCCATTTTACCTGTAGATCGATTCGATATAAACCTGACCGGATCGATATATTCCCTTGTAGGACCTGCAGTCACAATTGCTTTTTTCCCTTTGAGAAGATGTTTCCCATTTAACCAGGTATCCAAATATTCAATGATAATTCTTTCATCAGCCAGCCTGCCTTTCCCTTTATTATTGCAAGCCAGATCACCTTCCTCCGGTTCTATAAATCCGTAACCTAACTTTTTAAGTTTCTGAATGTTTTCCAGTGTGATAGGATTCTCATACATATTCATATTCATAGCAAGCGCAAATATTGTTTTATTACCAGCAGCAAGAACAATCGTACTCAGCAGATCATCTGCAATGCCATTTGCCGTCTTTGCAACAATATCAGCAGTTGCGGGACAAATGAGAATAAGGTCTGAATCATTTGCAAGGTCAATATGGCGCGTTGATACCATTCCACCTGAAAACATATCAGTTAAAACCGGCTTTTTACTAAAAGTTTCAAATATCAGCGGAGTCATGAACTGCTGGGCGGACTTTGTCATAACAACTCTTATCTCTACACCTTCATCATGAACAAGACGCCGTAGAAGAGAGGCAGATTTGTAGATAGCAATGCCTCCAGTAAGACCTAATAAAATCTTCTTATTCTTCAAATTCACTATCAGACTCTTCTTCCTGATTTTCGCCAGCATATTTATAATTCAGATTACCGCTAAGCATTTCATTCAGTGCCAGAGTTGTAGGTTTTTCTATACTATCCCAATCAGTGAGATCTTCCTCCTCAGGTATTTCATCAAAAGTCTCTTCCTCATCTTCATCTAAGGTCGGTAAGGGATTCTTTGCAATTCTAAGAGAATTGATCTGTCTTGTTCTTTTCGCTGCAGCTACTACTAACTCGAATAAATCATCCGATCGTCTCGACAGTTCTGAAAAATGTATTGTTTCAATCATTTACTTTATCTCCTCTTTATAATATTAATAATTTCTTCAACTGTCCTATCTAACTTATCGTTTACTATTATGTAATCGAAATGCTCACCCAATTTCACCTCATCGGGAATACGAGCATTTCGCAATGCAATTGATATTTTATCATCTGTACCACGAAAATGCAGCCGTCTCTCAAGTTCCTCATCATTTGGAGGTAATAGAAAGATGCTTAACGTATCTTCAGGATACAATTTCTTTATGCTTAAAGCACCTTTCACATCTATATCTAAAAGAAGAATCTTACACGATTCGAGAGCTTCTTCTACAGCCGATCTTAGTGTTCCGTAGTAGTTCTTAAAAACTTCCTTCCATTCCGCAAGCATATTATTCTTGATATATTCTTCAAATGTCTCTTTTGATACAAAATGGTAATCAACACCACTTTTTTCACTTGGTCGTGGCGAACGTGTAGTACATGAAACTGAGAAGGCAAAGGAATCGCTGTATTCCAGTAATTTGCGGCATACAGTCGTTTTACCGGTACCGGAGGGAGCTGCAATGGGAAGCAATAAGCCTTGACACTTTATATTTGGATTTCTAATGCCTTTACTCCTCTTTTCTGAAAACATACTCTCATAATATATTCTGTACCTGCTCACGTATCTTTTCTAATTCGGCTTTTATATCTACAACAAAATGAGAAATTTCGGAACTTTCGGCTTTCGTACCAATTGTCGTGATTTCACGATTCAATTCCTGAATCAGAAAAGTCATTTTTTTACCTACAGGACCATTTGATTTAAGGTAAGTTCGAAACTGGCTAATATGGCTATGAACTCTTTCACATTCCTCTGTGATATCCAGCCTACCAGCCAAAATCGCAGCCTCCTGTAAAACTCTATCATTCTCGAAATCAAGGTTATGACATAATGCATTGAGATATTTCTTATATTTAATAAAATAACTCTTTTTTTCTTCGTTGGATATTCTTTCAATTTCCAACATTTTTTTCTCTATTTCTTCAAGATGATCATAAATCTCTTTTGAAAGATATTCCCCTTCCTGCCGTCTCATACGATTTAAATCTTCTATTGCTTCAGAAAGGACCTCCTTTACAGAATCAATTACATTCTCAGCTTTAAAAGATGGAGTTTCTACACAAATTAAATCAGGAAATGTCAGAAGATGTTGAATATTGACTTTCTCATCTATTCCCAAATCTTTTAGAGCATTTGAAAGATTCTTATAATATTTCTTTAATAGTGGAATGTTTATTTTTTGTGTCTCATTTTTTACACCATTCAGCGTAATTGAAGCCCTGATCCGACCGCGGGTTAACTTCTTACTAATAAACCTCTTTAATTCTTCTTCATAAACCTCGAGAAACTCCGGCAGCCTGATAGAAACTTCAATAAATCTGTTATTAACCGAACGAAGCTCTGCGGATAAAATCCCGGATTCTACCTGTTGATCGCTTTTTCCATATCCTGTCATGCTTTGAATCATTAACTACTCCAAATTAAAACTCATGGAAAATTAACCATACTTTCAGTAACTTACAACCTTTATAACTGTGTATTACTACATAAATATTAATAAGTTAAAATAGGAGAAAATAATTGGTTTTTATATTTACTCGGTTATCAAAACCCGTTTAGCCTTCACTATATTCATGCAGAAACGGGTTTTAGTCATATATCCTTGCATTTAAAAATATACTTGCTTAAATATCTGTAGAAACTTTCATGTCATTATAATTTTGCCGTCTGGAATATCAGTGGATATTTTCATGATACGTTAATCATCGGTATTATATACATAATCAACATAGGGTCACTACGAACCATCTTCAAAGTGTTCCTCATAAACTGTGCTTCCATTTCTTTTAACAAGTATATCATCAACATGTTAATGTGCTCCAGCAATTCTAATTTTAATACTATTTAGTCGCACCCTAAAAACTCATTTCACATTACTAAAGAGGAACGGAACAGGGTGAATTTCTAATTCTTTCAATTGAAAATGCTCCAACAAATGCTCAAAAAGAATCGCGGTTGCTATAATTATAGACAGATATTCAGGATCCATCCCTGGGTATGTTTTTATTTTAGATAAATATTTTTTTGTAATTGATGGAATAAACTTATTTAAATAATTGAAATTCAGGAGGGCGGATTCATTGTCATTCTTTGTTTCTTTACCTTCTAAAAGCTGGTAAAGAATTCTGCCTGCGTCACTTGTTGCTATTATTTTCTCAGGTGCTTTAATCAATTGGAATCTGTCGAGTTCTTTTGTGATGAAATCTCTAAGATTAATAATCTTTTCGGATTCCGGAGGATCATTTTTAATAAAACGGTGAGCTATTGTGAAAAGACCTAATTCGAAGTTTGTGAAAAGAATTGGTTCTTTTTTTTCTCCTGATATTAGCTGGAAATTTCCCTCTCCTACATAAATTATTAAGAACGGTGATTTTGTGTCCAATATATGTTTAGCAATAGATATTACTTCATCTTCTGGAGTTAGTAATCGTAGAGTACCTATTTTTTGGTCTTTCAGGAATAGTCGTATATTGGAAAGTGATTGTGAATTCCCCAGGCATGATGCGGCAATAATATCAATTTTTTCTATCTTATGTTTTTTTATTTCCTCTAAGTAATTTGTTATAATCTGCTCGGTAGTTTCCTGATATTCAGGAGAGTTTTCGTAATCTGGCGCAATAAGTTTTAAGACTTTCTTTTTTTGAACAATTATAGATCGGCTCTCATTAATTTCATCAACTATTGAAAGGTATATGAAATATGGTCCAATATGAATGTTAGCCTGTTTCATTTTACATCATAAAGCTAAACTTTGCGAATGTTCATCATAAATAAATTCCTCAAAGAACCTTCTTAATGTTTTGCAGTAGTTTTGGTAGAAATATTATTTCACGGAAAAATACCTCTTTGAACAGGTCTGATTTTTTCTGGGCATAATATATTTCATTATTGAGTTCACCAAAATGTTCAATGTATAACATTACGGAAGTGGGAGATATTTGGCAATTTACTTTTTGAACTAGTTTGCGATGACTTCGATCCAATCCGTCGGCAATTCTTACGAAAGAGGCTAATTTGCTGACAATTTCTTTTTCTTTATTGTCCAATTTTGCCCAGAATTTATGTTTAGGGTTAGGCAATGCTTTACGATGATATCGAGCAATATTGGCAACCATCAGTGTCTGTCTTTCAGTAAATCCTTCAATACCATGCTTCAGGATAAGTTTCATGGAGTTTTTATGGTGTTCGTAATTGCCATTAACATAATAACCAATATCATGTAAAGTAGCACTTGCATGCAGTAGGATTCGTTCTTCCTGTTCAAGTTTATGCAGAGGTTTCAACCCATCGAAAAGTTGTAATGAAATTGCTGTAACGTGATCGGAATGAGCTGGTTCAGGATCATATTTTTCTTGAAGTTTCTTAATGGAGTAAATTTTCTTTAGTGGAATCATTTTTTACTTTCTACATGAGATAAAATGAGTAGCGGTATAGTATTCAGCATATTTTATCTATTATTTTAAACGGTATCTTACGAGTTCTTCCAATTCATAAAAACAGCTATCGGTATTATCATCACGCCAAAGTTGTAGAACAATTCTGCCGTTATTAAAAACTGCAAATCTTAAAGTATCAGTAAGCTCGTTTTTTAATATTTCTGCGGCTCTATTAGCCAGTGAATCTGAGTCAAACTCAGTACCATTCAATCCGAATTCGTTTTTCCCGAAATACAGCGAGAATAG
>DAOUYY010000120.1 GCA_030665885.1 Fidelibacterota bacterium | reverse complement strand
ATTTTTTCTTTTTTTACGTTTTATTCAAAGTTGTCAAATATTACTTTACATTGACTTGTATACGATGTAAATGCAACCTAAAATTTTGAACAATTTACTCAACAATTATATTATTATGTATGCAAAGGCTTGATTTTGTTTTTTTGGGAAGTTTAAAGAAAAAAACTGAACAACAATATGCTCAGGTATTTATATCATATTTGTCACTTATATGAGAGATTTATGTTTTCAAAAACATTTAGAGAGTGTGGTGGTCTTTATCCTTTTACACTTCCCATCATGATACCCTTGATGTAATATTTCTGAAGAGCCATAAAAACTACCAAAACTGGCAAAATCGTCAGAACAGAGCCAGCCATCATTAATTCTATATCCTGCGCATGTTCACCCATTAAATTCGCTAAAGCTACAGGAAGCGTGTACATTGAATCTCTTGTCATAACGATTAATGGCCAGAGAAAATCATTCCATGATCCCATAAATGAAAATATAATGAGAGTGACAAGGATAGGTTTACAAAGTGGTAATATAACAGACCAATAAATACGAAAATCACTTGCTCCGTCCATTCTCGCAGCTTCAATAAGACTATCCGGTATTGAGAATATATATTGCCTGATTAAAAATATTCCAAATATACTTGCCATGCCCGGGATGATAATTCCCCAGTATGTATTAATCAGCCCCATCCGGTTAAGCATGAGGAAAAGAGGTAGCATAGTAACCTGACCGGGAATGATCATAGCGGCTAAAAGCAGCTTAAAAATCCTATCTCTACCGGGAAAACGGTATTTTGCAAAAGCAAAACCTGCCATTGAATTTACAAATAGCGATATAAAAGTAACGGCAAGAGATACAATAGTGCTATTCATGAAATATCTGAATAGATTAAGGCGGGTGAAGAGATTTATATAGTGTACAAATGTAACTTTAGCTGGAATGAACTTTGGGGGATATGTATTTGCCTGACCTGTTGGCATCAATGAAGCAGAAATCATCCATACCAGAGGTGCAAGAGTTAAAATACACATGATAATAAGGATAATGTATAAGATTGATTTTTTTATTTTTGGTTTAAATTGCATTACTCTTTTGCAATTTTAATTGAATTAAAGTTACTACTAAGATTATTGTGAAAAGTATAAAGGCAATTGAAGCAGAATAACCCATTCGCCACCAGCGAAAGCCTTCCTGATACATTAGTAACACAACACTTAATGTACTGTTTAATGGACCCCCCTGCGTCATTACATAAGGCTCAGCAAAGAACTGGAAATAACCTATTGCTGTTATAATACTGACAAAAAGTGTGGTGGGCGCCAGCAGGGGGAGAGTCACATTCCAGAACTGCTGCCATTTGCTTGCACCATCAATATGAGACGCTTCATATAGTTCTTCCGGTATATTCTGCAGTCCTGCAATGAAGATGATCATGTTGTAACCAAAGTTTTTCCATACAGCTAAAATGATCAATGCAGGCATTGCCCAGTGAGGATTACCGAGCCAGTCTATAGCATTAATTCCGAAAAATCCCAGGAAATAATTCATTAATCCAAATCTTGGATGATAAATAAATCGCCATACAACAGCAACAGCAACAAGAGTAGTGACCACCGGTGTGAAAAATGCTAGACGAAAAATAGATTTAAACTTTATTAATTTCGAATTGAGCATCAAAGCCGCACTTAGTGAAGTAGCAATGGACAATGGACCTCCTACCAAGGCAAAATACAAAGTATTTTTAAGAGATTTCCAGAAAAGAGCATTGTTTAGAAGATGCCAGTAGTTTTTAAAACCTACAAATCGCGCCTTACTAATATCCCCAAGTGAGTAAATATCAAAATCGGTGAAACTTATTAAGAAGGCAGCTGCAATTGGTAGAAAGAAAAATATGAAAATAGCTAATAACGCGGGAGCCGCAAAGAAGTAAGCTGCCCTTGCTGTGGGATCAATAATATTTTTTAAATGGATTGCTTGCTTCAATAATCTCTCTTAAGTAGAAATAATGGCAGTTTATCTTCCCGACCTCAATTTGTTATGGGAATTGGAGAAAAATTAATTTTCCTCTATAAACTTTTACTTTACAATTTGCCTCATCGAGATCCTTCGTAGAAGTCCTCTCTCGAGGAGATCCCTTTGGGACGTGACCGTCGGGACATTTTGAAATTTTTAATCACTTGTTTATTTGTCAGCAATTCCTAATAGCCAGCGACGTTTTTCAAGAATAACATTTATATCACTATCCAGTGCTTTTAAAGCGTCATCAGCACTTAACTCTTCATAACCTGCAGATTCTACATACTGTTGTACTTTTAAGGCTATTTGTTCCCATTCGGGGATTTTCGGAGTTGTTTTCACATGCTGTAATTGCAGGTGAAATGTTTTAGTATAAGGATTATTTACAAAAGCTGAATCTTCCCATGCTTCAACTCTTGCAGGTAGATCACCTGTCAACTTATAAAATTTCGATTGAGTTTTAGGTTCTGATAAATATTCGAGTAATTTCCATGCAGCCTCTTTTTTATTGGATTTTTTAAAAATAACAAGACTGGAACCACCTGCTAATGAGCTGCCAGGTTTTTCAGCTGAGGGTGAGGGTAATGGAGCGGTTGCCCATTTTTCATGAAAGTCTTGCGGTAAACGATGGAAAAACTCGCCGATATTCCAGGGTCCGGTGATTAACATAGCGAAGTAACCTTCCTCGAATCCCTGATAAATATTGGTAACTTGTGTCATGCCTAAAGGACACAATTTTTCTCTATAGAAAGTAAGAAAAAAATCGAATGCCTCTCTGAACTCCATACCTGAAAAATTACCATAGCAATTATTATCTTTTAGCAAGGATGATCCATTTTGCAAGCCAAGAATTACTGGCCCAGCCCATTCATTAACAGGCAATAGAATACCGTAAGTGGCTTTTTTCGATCGAACTAATTTTTGGGAAGCGTCAAGCAACTCTTCCCATGTTATAGGGAATTTGTCATATCCCACTTGAGAAAGCAAATCCCTACGATAAAACATGACTCGTGTGTCAACATACCAGGGAATTCCATAAAGAACACTATCAATTATATTTGTCTCCCATATTCCGCTGAAATAGTTACCTCTATTTATAACATTGGAACTGTCAACCCAATTATTCAGTTTCTCAATAGCATTCAAAGCCACAAATTCGGGTACCCATGTATTTCCCAATTGACAGATGTCCGGCGTTGAATTTCCAGCATAGGCAGTAAGGAGTTTTTCGTGTGCTGCAGTCCATGGTATTGATTGAACTTTTACCTTTATTCCTGTACATTTTTCAAACTCGGGCATAAGTTTTTGAATATGTTCACCTTCAGCGCCCATAGACCAGAAATCAATTGTATTTGGATCCCTAGTTTTTGAGCAATATTTGAATAAGAAAAGTAGCACTAAAATAAAAAATAGGCAATAGTATAAGAAATAAAGAAAATTTAAGTCGTATTTATTTGAATATATTTTCATTATTGAGCCGCTAATTCATTTATTAACCTAATTAATTTTCCAACCATCCTCAATAAGATTGAGACTATGAAAAACTCACTGTTCAGTAAGGAACCCCCTCGTGATAGTGCACAATAAATGAAGTGGGATTAAGATTCATCCAATTGAATTTTGGTGCTATTCTTAAATTTTTTTGGATTAGCCACCAGATTTCCGTCTTATTAAGCCTCAATCTCTTTGGAACGAACTCTGCAGTGAACAATCAAGTTAATAACATTCCGAAGACCTCTGCTTTTTGAAGGTTCTATACTACTTGTATAAAAGCATCTTTCCTTTAGCTGTATTATTCGAGGTTTCCAGTTTATAGATGTAAATTGCACTACTTACTGATATATTATTTTCATTTGTGCCATTCCATCTGATTTCATTCATTCCTGAATTGAATTTTCTGTTTGTGATATCCTTAACTTTTTCTCCTTGAATATCATAGATGGTGATCTTGACCTGATTGGATTTAGGTAAATAGAATCTGATAACAGTAGATACATTGAAAGGATTTGGGTAATTCCCTATTAAAGCAAAACTCGCTGGTTGTAAATTAATATCTTCGTCAATCGCGGTCGTTGTATCTGGTACAAATCCAATAGCGTCAAGCATCGATTGAATTTCAGGATTTGCCATAAAATTTTTCCACAACAAACCAGATCGGTAATTTTCTATCATAACGATAATGGGACCTTGATCGATAGCTATATATGAGCCTGCAAACCAGTTGAGAGTTTGGTTAAATGCGTCTTTAAATCCAAAAGGTCCCCATAGTTTATCACCCAGTTCACGATAGAAATGTTTCAAAGCAGCCATTGATTCTTCAGGAGTATAGGGAAATGATGACAGAGCAGCAGTAGGCGTAATAGTACCATTATCTTTTCCCACTTGTGGTTCATGAGCAAAATAACCGAATGGATTATCGCTGGCTGTTAATCCCCAGCAATTTTCTCCATAACCTTCATATCCGCCTGGATTATCTATGCAGTACGCACGGTTGATCAAGGTTTGATTCCTATTATTTTTAAAATAATTTGTATGGCTATCTTTCTTGAGTCTCGGATCAAATCCCAAATATGAGTAATGGACAAAAAATAGAGGTCCACCATAATCCCATCCCACCCATAACGGGTATCCGTAAAAGGTTTTTCCATTATCATAATTTGGGCTACTTGCCCAACCATTTTCGTAAAGACTTGCCGGAATTGAATGTGTAGGCGAAGCAATTGCGAGTAAATATGTAATCATGCATTCATTTGGGCCAATTATTGGGAAATCCATAGCCCATTGGTGATTCGGAGACCAGTGCCAATAAATATGGTTGCCGGATGGATACCTCCTATACCAGTCCCATTCAACTGATTCCCAGAGATGCGTAATTAAAGAATCAATCTGTTTTTCAGTTGAGTTATTTTGATTAAAGTAGGTACGGGCAGTTAGTAATCCTTGAATCATATATGCAGTTTCTACAAGGTCACCGCCGTCATCGTACTCACTGAAAGGAATAACCTCTCCAGTTCCACCATCAAGCCAATGAGACCATGCACCGTGAAAGCGATCTGCATTGTCGAGAAAATTGAGAATTTTCAGAACTCTTTGAGCACCTTCTTCTCTTGTTATGAATTCTCTTTCAATACCAACAAGGATAGCCATAACACCAAATCCTGATCCTCCGCTTGTAACCACTTCTTCCATTCCGGGTGTACGCTCTCTAGAAAGTCCGGAAACCGGATGTGCATAATCCCAAAAGTATTTAAAAGTTGCTTCCTGAACCATTGTAAGTAATTCCTCGTCAGTCATTTCATAAGTTGCAGCAGAGACTTCAGAGGAGAATTCAGATTCATTATAGTTTTTATCAGTAGCAGTTATTTTATAATAGGCAGTTATGTTGCTACTACCGACAAAATCGATGTAAATTGCTATATCATTATTGGTTGATCCCACTTTAGAAAAAGTTATCCCATCATCTGATCTGTAGATATTATACCATTGCAGATCATCCTCTGTATTCGGTGTCCATTTCAGTTCAATATGGCTGTCATAGCCTTTTGCGTTAAGTCCGGTTGGAGCGGCTGGAGGAATACTATCATTTTGGTTTCCAATATACATTCTTATTTCATCAAGGTACATTGTGTGTTCAATGCCATCATCTGTATCCTGTCCATAAAATATAGTTTTGATTCTTGTTAAATCTGCGTTTCCTGGAGCATTTTGAAAAATATTTAAAGGCACTTTGATTTGAAACCACTGACTTTCGGGAAGGTTTGAAGAATAATCTGAAAGATTAAATCTATCGGTTTTCTCATTGGATAGATCTTCAAGGTATATCAATGGTAGATGCAACGCCTGAATTATGGTATCAGAGTACACCCAAAACGATAGGGTGTCTCTCAAATTAACATCATGCCCGGGCCAGCCAATGGCTGCTACTGCAAATCCCCAATCTCCTCCTGCTTTTGATGTCCAATGCAATTTCAGACTATTAGAACCTTGAAAAAAGTAATCGGTAGAGACAGGGAATTTTTCCCCAACTGTTTCTAACTGACTGGGAGGCTTAACATATCCCCAACTGGGATCGTATGATACTTCAGTAGGACTATCGTCAAAAAACACATAATCCTCGTAATCTGATTGTGCTAAAACAAAAGTTGCTATAAGAAAAGTTATAAAAAATATAAGACTTAATCTTTTCATTTTGACTACTCCTATAAAAATTCTACCTATTTTTTTCTAATTTTTAGTCTTTGTTATTGTGAAACGGAAAAATTTCCATTTTTAATTTGAAGTTCTGATAAAATTACTCGTGTAAGGCTTCATCTTCAAATATCTTCGATATGCTTGTTGCGGGTAGAGCAAACACATTTTTTAATAGGGGATAATACTCTTTACCGGGATAAACAACAAAACCTTTCCCTGACTGTAAATCTGAAAAAGCTTGACGAAAACTTTTTGATATTGAAGGACTGAGAGTTCTCTTTATCTCTATACATAAAGGTGGAGTATTTCCTCTTACTATAACTAAATCCATTTCGGCTCCTCCTGATGTGCGGTAAAAGTAACTGTCATAATATAATTTCGGCATTATTCCGAGAATTTGTTCTATCACCCATCCTTCCCATGAACTGCCGGCTGAAGGATGTCCCAGAAGTTCATCAATATTATGAATACCCAAAAGTGAGTGAAGCAAACCACTGTCACTTAAAAATATTTTTGGCGACTTCACAAGACGTTTTTTTATATTGAGATAATACGGAAGCAACTGTCTGACAATAAAAGTATCCTTAAGTAAATCGAGATAATGCCGAGCTGTAGGAGCCGTAACTCCCAAACTCCCGGCTATTTTGCTTGCATTCCATAACTGTCCATGAAAATGAGCAAGTATCTGCCAGAAACGGCGTAATTGAATTGCGGGAATTTTGATGCCAATTTGAGGAATATCCCTCTCAAGATAGGTTGTTATTAGTGCGTCTCTCCATTCAAAACTGAGTCTATCTGTTTTAGACAAATAGCTTAAAGGGTAACCACCTCTAAGCCAAAGTGTCTCAATAGAATTTGAATCATATTCTGTTTCTGCTAAAAGAAGCGGCGATAATTCATGATAAATTACCCTTCCTGCCAGACTTTCCGAAGATTGCCTTTTTAGATTTGGTGATGCTGAACCAAGAATAAGAAAACAAGCGTTCCTTTTATATGAATCAGTCAAAGTGCGAAGAAGGGGAAAAAGACTTGGCAGACGCTGAATTTCATCAATTATTACTAATTTGTCATTATAATGTTCTAAATAAAGTTCTGCGTCAGTAAGTTTATCAAAGTCGGATGGGCGTTCCAAATCCAGATAAACTGCATTCTGATAAAACTCATGCTTAATCATTTGAGAAAGCGTTGTCTTTCCAACTTGTCTTGCTCCAACAATAGCAACAACCGGGTAATGTTGAAGAGAATTTAATACTGTTTGTTTTAATTTTCTTTGAATCATGTGTGTAAATTAAAACATTGTCTTTCAATTTACAAGGATAAATGAAAGTGTTAGTAATTAATTTTTAAGGTACTAATTTTCAATAGATTTTTAATAAATTTTCTTATCACAGAATTATTTCAACAAAACATTCTTTATCTTTCACAGGTGAAATCAGGTTGGATTCTACCTCATTGCCGTTTACTTTGATTATTTTAACTCCACTTGATTTGTGATCAGGATTACTTACTGTGATTTGGTAATAAGTTCCTCTAAAAAGCCTTTTTACTTTAAATGATTCCCATTCTTTAGGTATACACGGATCAATTAAC
>DAOUYY010000212.1 GCA_030665885.1 Fidelibacterota bacterium | reverse complement strand
GCCGACGCAGTCAGGCAGGGAATATCACAGAAAAGGATAAAAAATGAGCAATTTGCTATATTCACCCCGTGTAATAAGTAAAAAAGAAGATACAAGAAGATGAATAAAAGAGCTATTACACGGGGTAAAGATTTAACCTATAAAATTATAGGAGCAGCACAGGAAGTATATAAAGAACTTGGCCCTGGTTTTTCCCGCAAGGGATGACTTCGTCACTGGAATCTGTTTACCCCGTGTAATAACAAGAAGATTAAAATGATGGATTATTGGATTTGCAAAATATTACACAGGGTGAATGAAGATGCCTTATGCTACGAACTTGATTTAATGGGTATAGCTTACCAAAGACAGCTAGAATTAAATGTTTATTATAAAGATGCTGTATTTGAACGTAAGTTTAGAGCTGATCTCCTTGTAGAAAAGAGAGTTCTCGTAGAAAACAAGGCTATGAAAAAGATAACAAATCAGGATGAAGCCCAATTAATAAATTATCTAAAAACAACGCGATTAAGAGTGGGGCTATTGTTTAATTTTGGTGCAGAGAAATTTGAGATGATGAGAAGAATATTTTAACAATTCAGTGTAATTCCGTGAAAATCAGTGGTGAACAATTACATTTTCAATAATTTTTTAGTAACTGTTTAATATGGATGACCCAACTAAAATATCTGTAATAATACCTACCTACAATCGGGAAGTGACTCTGGAAAGAGCTATTAAGTCCGTACTGGCTCAAACACATCGGAATTTTGAATTAATTGTAATTGACGATGGTTCGACAGATAACACCAGTCTAATTATAGATAAGTACAATAGAAAAATCAGATATTTCTCAAAGCTTCATGCTGGTGTGTCTTCAGCTCGTAATCTCGGGCTGGAGAAGTCAGAGGGAACCTGGGTTTCTTTTCTAGACTCAGATGACTATTGGCTGCCAGGAAAATTGGAAAGACAGATGGAGTATTTAACAAACCATCCGGGAATGATGATAGTGCAAACAGAAGAACAGTGGATTAGAAATGGTGTTCCTGTTAATCCGATGAAAAAACACAAAAAACATTCCGGCTGGATATTCAGGTACTGCTTGCCGCTATGCATAGTCAGTCCCTCAGCTGTGCTGATTCACCAAAAAGTTTTTAACGATGTAGGAGTGTTTGATGAAAGTTTTCCAGTTTGTGAAGATTATGACTTATGGCTGAGAATTGCCATTAAATATCAGATAGGGTTGATTCCGGAGAAATTAATTGTAAAAACCGGTGGACACGCCGACCAACTCTCCAGGAAATACTGGGGAATAGACCGCTTCCGTGTTCGTGCTCTGGAAAAGGTTTTAGGTGAAGATTTAACGATCGGGCAAAGGAAATTAGTCCTTGAGGAGATTGTTAAGAAATTGGAAATACTCAGTAAAGGTCGCGAAAAACACAATGGATTGCCAAATATCTACGAAAATAAATTGAATAGTTACCAGAAGAGACTTTATGAATTTATTGAAACTTACCAATCTCAAACTCAAGCAGTGTGATTTAGCTGATCGCACTTTTGATATTTTTTTTGAAGAATTACAACTTACTCGACATTTACAAAGTATCGATCAGTCCCATATAATATATCCGGTAATAGCACAGGAAACAGAACGGCTCTTTCGTATTATCTATGGTTTTAAAATCGCTGAATATTGTAGTCGAAATGAAATTGAAGAAATGCCGGCATATATTCTTCCACGATCATCTTCAATAATAAGCTTATTATTACATAAAGCCGAATATCACAGGCAACGCAGCAGAGAATTATATCCTTTTGAGATAATGCGGTTTTTACGGATTTTGGTAGATAATAATATTTCAAAGGAGGAAATAGTTAAAACTGCTATGCCTGCTTTAGGAATTGTTGCAAATGAGAAATTAATGGGACAATATTTATCACTCACTAATATTAAGCCAACGATAATTAACTTTCTAATTCACAAAAATGCTTCTTTAAAGACATGGTTAGTTTTTAATAATATCCAATCAGAAGCTCAGAAAATATTCGGTACACTTATCTCAAAAACAAAGCCCTCTTTAAGCATTTTTGAGGAGATTATGATAAATCTCAAGGAAACGGCTTTACGAGACAATAAAAATTTATTTGACATTATTGAAGAACTGAGGTTGGATGAACAGGTACAAAATGTTGACGATTCTCCTCAAAGAAAATTGACAGAGATACGTGAAATTGTTTTCAAAGCAAGATATCCTGTGATCTCAAAGCATAAAGAAAAAATAAAAGAATCTATCGCTAAAATTAAAATACCACCTCAGGTGAAAATCATTTGGGATAAGACTTTTGAGAGGAAAGAGATAAAAGTTGAATTTTCAATCAACTCAATTGAAGATTTTAAAGTGTGCAGTCGGTTCGTTTCAAGTGAAGATTTCAGGAAACTTAAAAACGTATATGAAGAGATATGATCTAGACAATGTTATTGATGACTGGAAATCAATAGGCTTCACCTATTGTTACTCATATTCAACCCCGGGGGAGTTAGATAAATGAGACACTTATGCAGATAGAAGTATTTCACAGGGTTCTATTTTCAGGTGAAAAGAATTTGTACAATCCTGTCCCGAGGGGATCCCGATGGGAAAGGGATTGAATATGAATAAGATCAGACGAAGTCGGGTGAAAGAGATGGTTCCCCAAAAAACAAAAACACCGAAGGTGTTTAACAAGATGAACACAATTTCGTTTTGCGGGGGAAAGTGTACGTAAATAAATCACTTCACGTGATTATGTTTTAAGGTGAAAGATATAATGAGTATAATAATGCAACCAATCTCTTTTAAAAAGCTTATCCGTTGGGTTTTTGAAGAATATAAAATTAATAAATCGGTATTTGGTATACCGGAATCGAACTTTTTTAGAAAAACTGGCAAGAATTATCTGAGATTATTTGGTGAGACTTGTGAAACTCCTATTGGTCCAGCTGCAGGACCGCATACACAATTGGCACAGAATATCATTGCCGCTTATCTTTGCGGTGGACGTTTTTTTGAATTAAAAACTGTACAGAAGTTAGATGAGCTGAAAATTGAGAAACCCTGTATCGAAGCACTGGATGAAGGCTATAATACAGAATGGTCGACCGAATTAACAGTTTCACAGGCATACGATGAATATCTAAAAGCATGGATGATACTGAATTTACTTCCAAAATTCTTCAATCTATCAAATTCCGAAAAACGTGGATTTATTTTTAATATGAGTGTTGGCTACGACCTTGCCGGGATTCAAGCACAAAAAATTGATGGGTTTATCGAGGGGTTGAGAGATGTGTCGAAATTCAAATTTTTTAATGAATACAAATCTACCCTAAAAGAGGAAATTAAGAATTTCGACCATGTTCAGAAAAGCTTCTCTGAAAGCGAACTTAAAGATTGTGTCGAAGACATTTCGCCGCATGTTTCCAATTCCATTACTCTCTCTACAATGCATGGTTGTCCGCCAGATGAAATAGAAGCCATTTGCAAATATCTGGTTCAGGAAAAGCATTTGCATACTTTCATAAAATTGAATCCGACCCTTTTAGGTTACGAATATGTAAGAGACATCTTTGATAAAATGGGTTTTGGTTATGTTCAATTAAAGGAAGAATCTTTTACGCATGATTTGCAATATGATGTCGCTGTAAAAATGATAGAGAGGTTGAAGAAATTCGCCAGGAACCAAGATATAGAATTTGGCATCAAACTTTCCAATACTCTTCCCGTGAAAAATCAAAAGGGTATACTGCCGGGCGAGGAAATGTATATGTCCGGGAGGTCTTTATTTCCGCTCACAATTAATCTTGCCTCAAGATTAGCATCCGAGTTTGATGGCGATATACACATCTCATACTCCGGTGGGGCTTCATTTTTCAACATTAGCAAGATTTATGAAACGGGCATCCACCCCATTACGCTGGTAACCGATTTATTGAAACCCGGTGGTTATTTAAGATTAAAGCAACTTGCAGAGAAATTAGAACCACAGTTAAACGAGCATAATACTGGGAATATTAATGTCCCTGAACTGCAGCAACTCGCACAGGGTGCTCTAAATGAAATACATTATTTTAAGAGGAAGAAAGTCTATGAAGATCATAAAATTGATAAAGCATTACCATTTATAGATTGTGCTATAGCTCCCTGCGTGGAAAATTGTCCTATTAAGCAAGATGTCCCGGAATATATAAGGTTAATTAACGAGGAGAAGTTTGAAGACGCTTTTAAGCTGATTATTTCCAGGAATCCTCTGCCGCATATCACAGGTTATATCTGCGATCATAAATGTATG
>DAOUYY010000002.1 GCA_030665885.1 Fidelibacterota bacterium | reverse complement strand
TTGAGAAGGATGGTGTAGATTGGATAAGAACTACCATAGAAGACCATGGCGTTGGTATGCAAGAGGATGTAATTGAACGAATATTTGATCCGTTCTTTACAACAAAACCAAGAGATATTGGCACGGGACTGGGGCTTTCGGTTAGTTACGGACTAATAAAAGAGCATGGAGGAGAACTTTCGGTGGAGAGTGAGCCGGGGAAGTACTCACGGTTCCATACAGACCTCCCCGTTAATAATGGGTGGCAGGTAGGAAATGATGATTGAAAGTCTAATGTTGATTTTGGAATTCGTAATTCGGAATGTTGAATATCGAAAGTCGAAAGTCAAATGTCAAATGTGGAATTCGTAATGCGGATTTGATGCAAAAGATTGAAATGTTTAAATCCAAAGTCCCTGTCTGCCGACAGGCAGGCGAAATCTCTGTCAGCCCTGCCTGTCCGTCAGCAGGTGGGCGACAGGCAGGCGAAATCTAAAGTTTTAAATTGTAAATTTGGAATGATTATTGCTGAATTCGGAATGCGGAAAGTCGAAGGTCAAAGGTCGATTTTGGAATTCGGAATTCGGAATGTTGAATATCGAAAGATGAAGGTCAAATGTCAAATATGGAATGTGGAATTCGTAATACGGATTTGATGCAAAAGGTTGAAATGTTTAAATCCAAAATCCCTGTCTTCCGACAGGCAGGCGAAATCTAAAATCAAAAATCTGCAATATATACCGAAGGCATTCCGTCGGGAAAATTGACAGTTTATAATTAGGAATATAATGGCAAGTGTTCTAATAGTTGATGATGAGTGGGGTGTTAGAGTTACACTTAGAGAATTTCTTGAAGAAGATCATCACGAGGTTCACATGGCAGAAAATGCTGAGGGAGCGCTCCGACTTATGGAAAAATATGACTTTGATGTGATCTTAAGTGATATAATTTTGCCGCAAACTAGCGGGATGAGACTTCTTAAGCAAATTCGTGAGATCTCAGCAGATATTCAAGTGATAATGATAACGGGTGAGCCCACGGTTGAAACTGCAGCAGAGGCGGTAAGGTCGGGTGCGTTTGATTATATATCAAAACCAACATCGAAAGAAGCGCTTAAAAAGGTAGTAGCAAATGCTGCGGCTATAAAGACACTTAAAGATGAAAACCAAGGATATCGGGAGTATCTGGAAGAGATTTTGGAAGAAAGAACGAAGGCTCTTATAGAGGGCGAGGAGAAATACAGGAATTTTATAGAGAATATTAATGTTGGGATATTTAGAAATTCCGATGGGGGAAAAGGTAAATTCATCGATGTAAATCCAGCGATTGTTAAAATGTTTGACTTTAAGAATAAAGAGGAATTATTTAAAATAAATTTTGCTGAGTTATTTCAAAATCCGGACATTTTAATGAAGTTAAATGCCAAAATGTTGAGAGATGGATTTTTAAGAGGTGAGGAGATACAATTAAAGAGAAAGGATGGAACTCCCTTCATCGGTTCTCTATCTGGAGTAGTGGTAAAAGATGAAAAAGGAGATGTAAAATACTTTGATGGTATTATTGATGATGTTACAAAGAGGAAGCGGATAGAAGATGATCGAATAGAAAGGCAAAAACTACAGGCTATTCTTGAAATAGCCGGAACTACATGCCATGAATTAAATCAACCTTTTCAGGTGATTTCCGGATATTCCGAATTTATGTTAAAGCATGTATCAGAGGATAGTCCGCTATGGAATCCAATAAGAATAATTATAGAGCAAGTAAATATAATGGCTAAAATTACAGGGAAATTGGGCAATATTACCAGATATGAAACGAGAGATTATATTGGGGATATTAAGATTGTTGATATTGATCAAAACGACAAGAAAGACTAATACAATACCAAAGATCAATCAAAATAAGAACTTTTGGGTATTTAAATGTTGGTAACCGTTGATATATCAGACATGAAAGTTTCAAAAAGGAGTGATGACATTCTTGTCACCTATTCACTTGGTTCTTGTGTTGCTCTGTCCCTATATGATCCTGTTGTTGGTGTTGGTGGACTTATTCACTGTATGTTACCGCTGTCGAAAATCGACCCTGTTAAAGCAAGGGCAAATCCATATATGTTTACTGACACTGGAGTGCAGGCATTGTTGCAAGCTGTTTTCGATATGGGAGCAAAGAGGGAAAATCTTGTGACCAAAGTGGCGGGAGGAGCTAGATTACTTGATTCAAATAATTTATTCAGAATTGGAGAGCGCAACTATACTGTGCTGAGGAAAGTACTCTGGAAAAATAATATATTAATTACCTCTGAAGATGTTAGGGGAACGATTGCTCGAACCGTTTACCTATATATGGATACGGGAAAGACTACAATAAAGTCAGGGGGTAAGGAGGTGGAATTGTGAGCCTTAGAGATGAAATTTTATCGAAAATTGGTTTGATTCCTGCGATGCCTACTGTCATTGTTAAGATCCGCAAACTTCTTAGCAATCCTGATGTCAATTTTAAGGAGCTGGCACAGACTATCAAATATGATCCGGGGTTGACTAGTAATATCCTTCGTCTTGCTAACTCTGCCTACTTCGGATTTTCAAGATCGGTGAATTCCATTCAGCATGCGATTGTTCGATTGGGCATGAAACGCACCTATGAACTTGCGGTGGCAGCTGCCATCGCTCCCATGACCCAAAAAGCAGTTAAAGGCTATGATTTACTTCCAGGTAAGTTGTGGGAACATTCTGTTGCTGTAGCCATTGGGGCTGAACAATTGGCGTCAGTCCTTAGTTTAAAGGCGCCAGATTATACATTTACCGCTGGTTTATTGCATGATATTGGAAAGATTGTATTGGGGACTTTTGTAGAAGTGGATGCTGCTCCCATAATGACACTGGCATTTCAAAAGGGGGTTTCATTTGACCAGGCAGAAAAACAGGTGCTCGGAATTAATCATGCTGAGGTAGGAGCGATTTTACTTGAGAAATGGAATCTGCCGGAGTGTATTGTGGATGTTGATCGATGGCACCATCAGCCAGATATGTTCCAGGGAGATACGCTCGTACTTGATTTGGTTCATGTTGCTGATGTGCTTTCTATGATGGGCGGATTGGGTATAGGGAAGGATGGACTTAACTACCATTCATCTTCCGAAGTGGCGTCACGGTTGAAACTTACAGCTAAGATTACGGAGACCGTGGTATGTAAAATTATGAGCGGGATGAAGGAACTTAGCAGCTTGTTCAGTTCAGGAATAAGAGAGGGGAATAGAAATAGCTCTTAATATTCTCGTCGTTGATGATTCTGCTGTAGTACGGGCAGTGTTTTCCAAAACGTTTAAACTGGTAGGAATTCCCGTTGGTGAACTATATCAAGCAGCCAATGGTAAAGAAGCTCTTGAGATACTTAATGAAAATCGGGTGGATTTGGTTTTTTCAGATATTAATATGCCTGTTATGGGGGGCGTTGAGATGATCGAAAAGATGTCTGATGATGGACTTCTTAAAACTATTCCGGTGGTGGTTGTCTCTACTGAGGGGAGTACCACGCGTATCGAACAGCTCAAATCAAAAGGGATTAGTGCTTATATCAGAAAGCCTTTTACACCGGAGTTGGTGCGAAAGGTTGTTGATGATATTGTTGGAGGTCTAGATGAAAGCTGAACAAAAGGAACTTTTATACAATGTTTTCTGTGATGCAATGGAGAAACTTGCGTTTATGTTTAGCGAACCGGCTGAGAGAGATGTTTTATCTCCTATTGATAATAAGTATGTAAGTGCCAGTATGACATTTACAGGTGAAATGACTGGAGAAATTTCTATTACGGTTTCGGAGGAAATGTGTATTGAGATCGCTGCCAATATCCTTGGCGTAAATCCTGATGATGAACAAGCAATGAATCTTGGAATAGATTCTTTTAAAGAGGTTTTAAATGTTACCTGTGGTCAGGTCTTAACTGCAATTGCTGGTGAAAAGGCTCTTTTTAACCTATCAATACCGGAGGTTTCAGAGCTTGGTGCATCCGGCTGGACGGAAATACTTAATAAAACCGAAACAATTGGATTTTTCGTTGACGAATATCCCATGCTGCTGTTTTTTTCGTTTAATGAGTGAGATTTTCAAAATATTCTTAAATCTGAGGTCTCATCCACATGGAAAAAGTTAGTAAAAACGAAAGGCAAGATAAATTAACCGTTATAATGACGGAAATTATTTCCGGGCTGGGGTGGTAAAATATTCCCATATCAAAAGTAGAATTTTCAATATAAGAAATATTTGAATGGATGGATCAATAAAAGAGATTTTTAATGTTTTGGTAACTTTGATTTAATATGAATGTGGAAACTATGATCTACGATTTTTGGCATGTTATTTGACTCAAGTAAATTATGAATGGAATGGAACAATAGATGACTATTAAGAAAAACCGTTCTCCTGAATATTATAGGGATCAGATCTTTTCTTTAACGACTTTGCCGACTTTGCCTATAATAGCGACAGAAATACTTCGAGCTTCACGTGAGGACAATCTTTCTGTAAGCCAATTATTACCTATTATGGAAAAAGATCCACCCCTTGCGATGAAAGTTTTGAAAATTGCTAATTCTGCCTATTATGGTATGAGAACAGATGTAAAGTCATTACGGCATGCCATTGTTATTATTGGTATGCGAGAACTTAGCAACATCGCTTTCAGTTTTTCGGTTATCAAGGAATTAAGTCACGATATTGGAGGTTATAATCTCAATTGGAAGCAATTCTGGAAACACTCGGTCGCATGTGGGTATGTTGCTCAATTAGTGGTTGAAGGGTTGGAATATCCCACACAGACTAGTTTTTATACTCTTGGTCTTTTGCATGATATTGGAAAATTAGTTCTCTATCGTATTGACCCGGAATGTTATATTGAATCCTTTGAACTGGCAAACAACAAAAGGTGTTCCAGTTTTGTTGCTGAGAAAGAGGTGTTTGGTGTTACCCATTCAGATGTGGGTATGTGGATTGCTGAGAGGTGGAAAATGACTGAAGAAGTAATAAATGCTATCGGATATCATCATCACCCGGAGAAGATTTCTGATTACAGATTTAAGGTATGTGTGTCTTTGCTGCAAATAGCGGATATGGTGTGCAATTTCAAATCTATTAATTTTGGGACTGAGTATGATAGTTCAATTCCTCAAAGCGAAGATGGGTGGAAAATTCTACAAAATGAATTTAAGAGATTAGATGGAGTAGATTTTGAGAGCTTTGTATCTGGACTCGAGGATGAATTGGAGACAATCAAGAAAATGGTCGATCTGTTGCAGACTTAAGAAAAGAGTTTGGTTTGTGAAAGATTGAGATAAACATCGTAGTTTTGAAAAAGAAAGAGGAAAGAAATGCTGGATAAAAAAGTGCTTTTTGTCGATGATTCACCAACAATTAGACGAATTATAATGAATTCACTTAAGAAAATTGGATTTAGTAATATTACTGAGGCTGAGAGTGGTCTGGACGTTTTGAAGAAAATGGAAGAAAAGTGATAATTTGATTTATCTAAACGGAAAGGATATATATTTAGGGGATAAATTTCATAATTTTTTTAAGAATATTATTCTCTATGATATGTAATGTCGGAGATGGAACAGTTCATTATGGTCTCTCCTAAAAAAAGAAGATATTAATAGTATGGAAATGGATAAAGAATTTAAACCTTTCTTAGATGATAGAATTTCCGGAATAAAACATAAATCTTCTCCAAAACATACAGTTATTAAAACTCAATTAGTCAATATGCAGTCTCCGTTAAAAGTTGAAATTGATGAATCTGATTTTGAAGATGAGGAAAATGAATCAATTAAGCCAATTGTTGAGGACGGAGAAATAATAGGAGTAGTTCACAAGTGTTCGTGTGGAAAAGTTGCAAAGATTCGATTTGAATATATGAAAACTCGGGAATCCTCTAAGAAAATAAAAGGCTCATGATTATTTGAATGGACTATTTTTTCAAGAGATTTATTCCCAAATCTAACAGTGGTAATGAAAGATATTAAAATCACCATTTCTGAGGACAAATTGGAGGCGAAAATCTCGATCGCAGAGGGAGAAGAGGAATTCCCTTCCGATAAGGAAATTTACAACACTATCCGTAAAGCCGGAGTTCTTTATGGTGAAAATAAACAGGTAATTACTAAAATCATTTCTGATAGACATCCCGTTAATGAGATGATTTTTGCAAGCGGAAAACCCCCAATTAAGGGTGAAAACGCAAAGTTGGTTTGGTATTTGAATCTGAGTTCTTCCTCTAAACCAATGATTACAGAGCATGGGAAAGCAGATTTCAAACAGATAAGACAATTCACTCGTGTTAAAAAAGGTCAGAGTATCGTATCGAAGCTACCTCCAACTGATGGAGAAGATGGGAAAAATGTGATGGGAGAAACGATATTCTCAGCTGGCGAAGATATAATCCTTCCATCTGGTAATAACGCTATAATTTCTGCTGATGGATTGACACTTTGTTCTAAAATAGATGGATATGTTTTTTTAAAATCTGGTAAAGTACATGTAGATAACGTTTATCACATCAAAGGGGATGTCGATTTTAGCACGGGGAATGTGAAATTTGCTGGAAAAATTCTAATTGAAGGAGATGTCCGATCAGGTTTTAGAGTTGAAGCGACAGATTCAATATATATTAAAGGGAACGTTGGAGCGTCGGATATTTATTCTCAAAGGGGTGATGTAATTGTTCAATTGGGAATTCTGGGAAAGGGAAGAGCAAAAATATTAGCCGGAGGAGGTCTTCGTGCTGGATTTATTCAGGATGCAACAGTTAGTGTAAAGAAAGATGTTGTTATTAAACATTATTTAATCAACAGTAGTATTTTTTCTGGTGAGAAAGTGATTCTCTTGCAGAATGAAGGGCTGATTCGCGGAGGCAAAACTTTTGGGGATCAGGGAATTGAAGTGCTTGAAGTTGGTTCTACAAACAATATACCCACAGAGCTTGGAATCGGGGGAAATAACTATTATAAAGTGGATTCGCAAAAATTGAATATCAAGGAGATCGAAGATCTTGAATCAAGGCTTTCACTGCTAAATAAAAGAGAAGCGTTTCTAAAGCTTTTACGGGAACGTGTTATATCATTATCTGCTGAAAAATGTAAAGAACTTGAGGAAATCGGGGAAAAAATTAAGAACTTGAAAACGCATTTTCAGAAATTAGAAAGTCAGAAAAAAAGTGTTGATGTTAGTATAAATAGCTTCGATCATGACAGGTCTATTAAAGTTAGAGGTAAATTATACAAGGGTGTTACTATATCTATTGGCCACGCACAATACTACATTGAGAACATGTTTCAAGGGGTTGAAATTTATAGAAAGGAAGAAGAGATCTTGATTGAAAAAATGCTTGAGACGAAAGGTTAGATTATATGAAATCAAATAATTCTTCGGTATTAATAATAGATGATGAGCAAATGATTGTTGATCAACTTTCGTTTTTTCTTAGTGAATTTGGATATGAAATTACCGGATTATCGGACTCAAAAAAGGCACTTGAATATATAAATAAAAATGCATACGATATTGTTCTTACAGATTTGAAAATGCCAGATGTCTCCGGGTTGGACATCATCAAAGCAGTAAATGAAAAAGGTCGTGATACAGAGATTGTCGTCATGACTGGTTTTGCTACAATAGATTCAGCCATTGAGGCAATACAGTACGGAGTTTACGATTATGTTCGCAAGCCTTTCAAATTTCAAGAAATTAAAATCATATTAGACCGAGCTGCCGAAAAGATTTATCTAAAACGGGAAAATATTGCACTTAATAATAAAATTCAACAAATGTTGACAAATATCACAATGTTGTATGATATAAGTACCATTTTGTATCAGGTATCCGATTTTGATATGGTAGTTGATATGATTTTGGATACGCTTGCAGAAGGTATGAAAATTGAGAAAGCGGGAGTGTTTTTATGTGATGAATCATCCGGTACTTTTAGAATAATTAAAAAGAGGGGACTTTCCGATAGATTTGTTGACCAATTTATATTCCAGGTTGAGAGTAAAATAAATGATGTAAAAATTTCATCAATAGAGACAACTACTTTTTTTAATATTGAAAATGGGATAATAATTGATAATAATAATCTTGAATGGGATAATCGTTTAAACCAATGTGTATTGGCTCCCATTCGGTATCTTGGGAAGTTACTCGGATATATGGGAATATTTAAAGTTGAACAAGATATTTTTTCGAGAGAGGATGAAATAAAACTACTGAACATTATGACTACTCAAATTGCACCGATTTTCCAGTCGGAAAAGCAATACGGAGAAAAATTATTACTGACTAGTGATTCTTATGGGCGAGCATTTTATAACATGATCAGTGATAAAATGATGTATGCAAAAAGAATGCAAAAATCAGTTACATTTGCGTCAATCAGGTTGGTTTATAGTTTTGAAAGTGAAAATTTTCCATCACTTGAGGAATTGAAAAAATCCTACAAGAAAATCGTTGAGGATGAATTTGACTCGACTTCGGAGATAATATGGCAGAACTTTGATTCAATCTTCATTATTGTATTCGGGGGGAATCCGGTAACTATTGAACTGTCTTGTGCGAGTGTCAGGACAAAGATTGAAGAATTATTTATAGGGGAGAAAGGCAGTCCAATACTATCAGTGAGATATGTCATCATGTCCTATCCACTTGATGCGAATTCTGCTGAGGATATTATAAACGGATTGGGTAGTAGCCTATTTAATAAATTGGATAAAATTTCATCCGATATGCACAGAGGAAAAATTAAATGATATGGTAAGGAGTGACATGGACACCGGAAACAGAACATTACTGGTTGTTGATGACAATGAGCCAATTCTACGGGTTCTCGAGATGGGTTTAAGGGAATATGGATATAAGATTCTAGCTGCAGTAAATGCCGGGAAAGCCTTAAATATTGCAAATAAGAAAAAATTTCAGTTCGCATTAATTGATATCTGTTTACCGGATATGAATGGAATCGATCTCAGTGTGGAAATTAGAAAATATAATCCCGGAGTTATTGTTATCTTTATTACGGGTTATCCCGGGATTAAAAGTTCGATAGAAGCTTTGAGACATCACGCTTATGATTACTTGATAAAACCTTTTAAGATCATACAGATAGTTACAATAATAGAGAGAGCCAGGAAAGAACTTCAATTGAGATACGAGAGTCAAAGCAGTTTAGAGATCATTCAGAAGCTTAAAGAAGAGAACAAACAATTGAAAGGAATGCTTGAAGATTTAATTCCAGCCGAAAACAGAATTCATGTAAAGTCCGATAAATATAATAGCTTACAGGTTAATAAGGAAGCAGTTCTCCGTTCTTATCAGAAAAATCTACTCGATAATGTATCTGAGAAGAAGGATAAAATTAGTGATCGAAAAGATTAAATATGCTATAGTTTGTTCTGATTGAACGATCATAATTTTTTTGGATATGATGTTTCGTTAAGTTAATTTAGAAACAAGAGATTTGAGTATTAGGAAATATTTTCTCAATCAGCACTCTTTAAGAAGTAGAGGAAAAAAGTAACTTATGAAGCGACTGCTTGTGGTTGATGACGATTACAGTATCCGATCGATTTTACAGGAATATTTTAATAAAAATGGGTATGAAGCGAAGTCTGTTGAATCTGCAAAGTCTGCTATAGAGATCCTGAAGGCAGAAAAATATGATCTAGTGATTACAGATTTGATGATGACAGGAATGAATGGTATTGAGCTGATGGAATTTGTTAAAAAAAGTGATCCCGATATTGCTTTTTTAATCATCACTGCTTATGGTACTATTAAAACAGCCGTTGAAGCACTACACAAGGGTGCTTTTGATTTTATAACAAAACCATTTTCTTTGTCTCATATTGAATCGAGAGTGAAACGATTTTTTGACTATGAGAATCTTAGAGAAGAAAATAAGATACTAAAAAGTAAACTATCGTATAATGATAGATTTAATAAATTGGTGGGTAAGAGCAAGTCAATGCAGCATATCTTTCATCAGATTGATATTGTAGCCGGGAGTGATGCACCAGTATTTATTCTGGGGGAAAGCGGAACAGGGAAAGAACTTATTGCAGAGGCAATTCACTACAATAGTGAACGAGCTAAAGGACCTTTCGTAAAGGTTAATTGTTCTGCAATTCCTGAGACGTTATTTGCAAGCACTCTATTTGGGCATGAAAAGGGATCTTTTACCAATGCCATTAAAACGTATAAAGGTTTTTTTGAAGAAGCAGATGGTGGAACATTTCTTCTTGATGAGATCAGCGAAATACCTATTTCTATGCAGGCAAAATTATTACGTGTACTTCAAGAAGGTAAGATCACGAGAGTGGGTAGCGTTAAAGAGATTCCTATTGATGTTCGGATAATTGCTACGACGAACAGAAATATCAAAAAATTGATCAAGGAACAAAAATTTAGATCGGATCTCTTTTTTAGATTGAATGTATTTCCTATCAAAGTGGCACCCCTCAAGTCAAAGAGAGAGGATATACCGGTATTATTAAACCACTTTATCGAGAAATTTCGTAAAGAATATCAATATGAAAATAAAATAGTAAGTAAGGAGACTCTCGATTTTTTAATCCGTCAGGATTGGGTAGGGAATATTCGCCAACTGGAGAATATAGTGGAAAGGGCAATTTTATATTCTGGTAAGGAGGAAACGCTTACACTTGAGCATTTTTGTATAGAGCAGGATCAGGTTCAAGTCGAAGGTAATGATTTTGAAGAAAAGCTAATTTCGATTGCGGAAATGGAAAAAAGGCTGATTTATAATACCTTGAAAAGTACCAAAAATAATCGTACTCAGGCAGCTAATATATTGGATATTAGTGTACGGACACTAAGGAACAAGCTTCATCAATATGAAAAGGAAAATACACAGCCTAATGGAAACACTTAATATTTCAAAGTGATGCTAAAGATTCGCCGAATCACTGGAAAATTGAATCGGTTTTATTCGTGATTTCTCTCTCGCCTTAAACACGGTTAAAAATAGACAATAAACAATAAACAATGTCTTTATTACTGCAACTTTCCGTCAGGACTAAAAAATTTCGTTGGTTCTTCTTTTACATTTTTTCGATATAGAGTTTCCGAAAGTAAAGTTCCCAATTTGAAGTAGATTTTCTCAGTACCGTTCAGAAATCCATTTTTATAAGGAATTTCCGATTTTAGTTGTCCCGTTTTGTAATAGAATATAGACAGACCATCCTTGTAATATTTTTATAGTGCAACGGATTTAACCCACTTAAATCTTTGTTCATAGCATTATTAGTGGTGGACAATTTCACCACAGATTGGAAATAATTTCCTGTCACAATACGGCATTCATTAAGAGAGATTATCAATTTTTTTTGGCTATAATTTATTCATTTATATATCAATAGCATATTGGTAATAAAGAATTTACGGTTGTTGTTGAATTGTTGAATTGAATCCCGATTGAACAAATGTGAGCATATGGCATAGTAATTGAGAAAGTCAATACAGAAAAATGAAGATTGATCTATTTAATACAGAAAAAGCAGAGTTAATGAAAAAGGCTCTTGAAACTTATCAAAAGCAGAACAAGGCTATTGCTCAAAATGTAGCTAATTCAAATAACCCTGATTACAATAGAACTAATACCGATTTTTCCAATGTGTTAAAATCCGTTTCATCTCAGTCAAATTTAAAAGTTACTAGTGAAAAGCATATAGCGTTTTCCAAATTTGATAGGGGAGGTACTGGTGAAAAGAAAGATGGAGGAAAAGTTGACATCACAAGAGAAATGGCAGAATTAGCAGAGAATCAGATTAGACACGAATTCGTTTCCCGGGTACTTGGTAGATACTACAGGGCTTTGCAGACGAGTATAATCGGTAAAAATCGATAGGGGGTAATATAATATGAATGTAGAAGGAATTTTTTCAACACTTAAAACCAGTTTCTCGGGGCTGCTTACTCAGATGAAGAAGCTTGAGGTTATTTCTGAAAATATTGCAAATGCCGAGAGAGTGGCTGATAATAAAGGAAATGTCTATCAACGAAAAGTGGTTAAACAATTAAATCCATCTGTTCGATCTCCCAGAGAGTTTGGAGATCATATGACTTTAAGTCTCCGGAAATCAAATTCAAGCCATTTATCAGGGATAAAGCAACCTGGATTTTCTATATCTAATTCTAATAATGAAGAACAGCAGTTAAAAGTAGTAGAGATCGAAGGTGTAAAGAGAATCTATGATCCGTCTAATCCTCAAGCAGATGAAAATGGATATGTGAATATGTCAAATGTAAATATTTTGGAAGAAATGGTTGAGATGATTTCAGTAAGCCGTGCCTATGAGGCAAATGTCAGTGTAATGACTGCTGCAAAACAGATAGCCAAGAATACATTAAAGATATAGGATAGGGAAGAATGGAAATTTTTACACCTGTTCAGAATAATCATATAACAGAGAAATCATATAAACAATTAGATACTCAGATAAAAGGTTGGTACAGTACTGATATACAGTCCACCAGAGCAGAGAATCAGATTAATCTGAAAGCAAAGGAATCAGTACCTGCCAGCAAAGTACTATCTTCCACAGAGATGGTGACTTTAAAGGTGCTTTTTGGATTTGAGAAGCCAGGAGAGTTAATGTTTTATGGCCAGAGTAAAACTCATCAGATACACAAAGGGCGTTTTCTGGATCTAATTGGATAGGAGGAACTATGTCAAAAGTAGGTGAATTATCTCAAATAAATCAGCTGGTAGGATTAGAGAGAGATCAATTTAAAAAGATCAGTAAAGATCAAAAGGAAACTGCATCAGTAAATTTTGGCGATACGATAAAAAATTTTCTCACAGCAGTGAATAATAGTCAGAAAGAAGCAACTGAAAAAGTTGCGGATATTATTCAGGGAAGATCAGAAAACCTTGCTGAGGCAATGGTATGTCTGGAAGAATCACACCTAAGCTTCCAATTGATGTTGGAAATCAGAAATAAATTAGTAGAGTCATATAACGAAATAAAACGGATGCCGGTATAATCTTGGCAACATATAAGGAAATGGTTCGATGAATCAAGCTTTTAAGCAAATCGGGAAATTGCTTGAACGGTATTCTTTAGGACAGAAAATAGTCATTATCATAGTGTTTATCGGGATACTTTCGTCTATTATTGCTCTCGTAGTTTGGGCAAACCGTCCTGAGTATGAGATATTATATACAGATTTGGATCCTTCAACCGCAGGAAAAATCGTCAGCGATCTGAGGGGGAAGAAGATAAAATATAAGCTCGAACATAATGGCACGACAATCAAAGTTCCCGGTGAGAAAGTGGCAGAGCTGAGGTTGCAATTTGCTGAATCTGGTTATGTTGGTAAGGCAATATTAGGTTATGAAATATTTGATAATGCAAAAATCGGAATGACCACATATATGCAGCAATTGAATATGCAAAGGGCGCTTGAAGGAGAATTAACCAGAACACTCAATCAGTTTTCTGAAATAAAAAATAGCCGTGTTCATCTTGTGCTTCCTGGGGAGAGACTTTTTGGAGAGAAAAAGAAAGGTTCTGCCGCCGTTGTATTATATCTCCAGCAAGGCAGATACCTCGGTACAGATCAAGTGAAAGGGATTTCTGCTTTGATCTCCAATAGTGTAGAAGGTATTGAGCCACAGAACGTGGTAGTTGTGGATTCTGATGGAAAACTTCTATCTGAGAATCAGAATGAAGATATCGTCCTCGGTTCAGTAGGAAATCGATGGGACCTCCGTCATAGAATTGAGGCAAAGCTCCAGAAAAAAGTTATGGGTATCATTGAAAGTATTGTCGGTAATAATAATGCTATTGTTGAAGTGTCTGTAGGACTTAATTTCGAGCAGATTGATAGAACAACAGAATCAATTGATCCGGATAATGTGGCGATAATTAGTGAAGAGTCACACACGGAATCATCTACGAATATGGACACGACTTCTACTAGAGAGAGACATGATAGAGAAAATATCATTACTAACTATGAATTAAATAAGACGGTAGAACATTATGTGGGCAATACGGGGACAATAGATGAAATCTCGGTGGCAGCTATAGTTAATGGGACATATAAGGTAGCTCAGGATGAGAATGGGAAGAAAGTTGAACAATATGTTCCCTGGAGTAATAGAGATCTGGAGCAGATTACAGCACTTATAAAGAGTGCTGTTGGATATAGCGAGGAACGAGGAGATATCGTTGAGGTAAAAAATATGAAATTTGATAAAAGTGATTTAAAAACCGATGAGCAGTATTTTATCAAGGCAGAAAAAAACGCAATGTGGGCAGGTATTATAAATAAGGGAATTGTTGGTATTGGAGTTTTGGTGGTATTTTTTCTTTTGAAAAAATTGCTAAAGACTTCTAACGTTATATTAAATCTGCCTGGTGTGGAAAAGAAAAAGATGATCGGGAAAACTCAAAATCAAAAAACAATAGATTCAGAAGAAGAGGAATACATTTCAGAAGATTTGTATATCAAGAAACTCAGTGCCGAAGCCAGAGCGAAATTGAAAGCAAAAAATAAGATGACAAGCGAAGTAATAGATTATGCTAAATCAAATTCCGAAGATGCAGCTAAGTTAATTCGTTCTTGGTTAATGAAAAATAGTAGTTAAGAAATGGCAGAAGAAAAAGTTAAAAAGATTTCTCAAATTCAAAAGGCTGCATTGGTTTTAATCGCTATGGGAACGCAAAATGCAGCAGATATAATGAAAAATTTTACAGAGCATGAAATCGAGAAGGTAACAATAGAAATTGCCAGGTTGAAAGATATTCCTGCTGAGGTTCTGGGAGAGGCCATTGATGAGTTTTACCAAATGATGCAGGCAAATCAATATATTGTTAGGGGCGGGCTTGATTACGCAAAGCAAGTTCTCGAGAATGCGTGGGGGCATAAGAGGGCTGAAGAAATTATTAAACATGTAGAAGCGGTAACTGAAGTTAGCGCATTTCATCTTCTACAGACAGTAGATGACAAGCAGTTCCTCAATTTTTTACAGAATGAGCATCCACAGACAGTTGCTCTGATCCTCGCAAATCTGAAACCTCCCCAGGCTGCTGCAATTTTGTCAGAACTTCCCGAAGAATCTCAAAGTGAGATAGCCTTTAGGATTGCAACGATGGAAAAAACATCCCCTGAGTTGATCCGGGACATTGAATTGGCATTGCACGATCAGATCGGGACGGTATTAGGTGGTAATCTCAGTAAGGCAGGTGGAACTGAAGCGTTAGCAGAAATTTTAAACTCTACAAGTCGCACTGCGGAGAAAAATATTTTAAAAAGTTTGAAAGAAAGGGATTCCGAATTATCGAATGAAATCAACAGCCTGATGTTTCTGTTTGAAGATATTGTAAAACTTGATAATGAGGCAATTCAACAGATTGTTAAGGAAATCGATTCAAAGACTTTGGCATTATCTCTTAAGGCAACAAGTAAGGAATTGAAAGACAAGATTTTAAAGAATATGACAGAACGAGCAGCGGAAATGTTGGAAGACGAATTACAGTATCTTGGACCCGTCAGGGTGCGGGAAGTGGAAGCCGCTCAAAAGCAAATCCTAGATGTAGTACACAGTCTGGAAGATTCCGGACAAATTGTTATCAGTCACGGTGAAGAAGAGGAAATCATAGAATGACAGCGGCTATATTACATCTCAAGAAGAAAGTAGTTGGATTCCAGAGCTCTATAATGGCATCAAGTATGAATATTTTAGATGATAGAGTTCAAGGACAAGATGGGAATGGGGGTAGAACTGATATATCTATTCCGATTGATAATAATCAGAAAGTTATTATTCTTGAGAAACAGATTCATGAGCTTGAATCCGCTTTACAGAGCGCAAGGGAAGAAGCTTTTCAAGCTGGTTTCGAAGAGGGGAAAGAAGTTGCCCAAATAGAAGCAAAAAAGGAGCTGAAAAGTGTCTCTGATGATTTCGGCTCTATTATTCAATCATTGAAGGTACAATATGATCAAACTTTGGAGAGAATGGACAAGCCGTTGCTAAAATTTGCGATGAAGGTTGCCGAGAAGATTCTTGGTATGGAACTTCACAACACGAAAAAATGTAATGGATTCCTTATTGGGCAGATCAAACAATTTTTAAAGGAAGCAGTAGATCAGAGCAAAATAACTATTTACATGAATCCAAATCAGGTAGATTGGATTTCCAAAGTGGATATTCTTAAGGAAATGAGCTCGGCATCGAAAGCCAGTGTAGGTTTTGTTGGAAATAGCAAATTGAAGCCTGGAGAATGTGTACTTGAGACAGAAAATTTTATTGAAGAAGGGGTTTTATCAAGACAGTTGGATAACCTTGAAAAACAGATTTTAGAGATTGGATCGAATTGAATGCACTAACTCAAAGATTTGAATCTTATACGAATCAAGTGGGACTCTTGAATCCCACCAGGATAGATGGCAGAGTATCTCAGGTTGTGGGGCTTGTTATCGAGGCTAATTTACCGGATGGCACACTTGGGGAACTGTGTGAAATCTATACAAGGTCCGGAGATGTGATCAGGGCAGAGATTGTTGGATTTCGTGGAGATAAAGTTCTTTTAATGCCATTGGATGAAACGGTCGGGATTTCGCCTGGCAACCGGGTTAGTAGAAGTCCTTTACCATTATCAGTTCTAGTGGGTCCAGAACTTCTTGGTAGGATTTTAGATGGATTGGGAAATCCGATTGACGGCAAGGGACCGATCCATGCTAAAAATAGATGCCATGTCTATAATGCTCCACCTCATCCTCTTAAACGTCAGCGAATCAGAGAGGTTCTCACGACGGGAATTAGAGCTATTGACGGATTGGTTACAGTTGGCAAAGGTCAACGAGTGGGAATTTTTTCCGGAAGTGGGGTAGGAAAAAGTGTTTTGCTTGGTATGATAGCACGATATACAAATGCTGATGTCAATGTTATCGCGCTTATTGGTGAACGAGGTCGTGAAGTTCGGGAGTTCATAGAGCGAGATTTGGGAGAAGAAGGGTTAAAACATTCTATTGTTATAGTTGCTACATCAGACCAGGCGGCTATGGTTCGGATTAAGGGAACTCTGATTGCCACATCTATTGCAGAATATTTTAGAGATCAGGGAAAGGATGTAATGCTGCTAATGGATTCCCTGACCAGAGTGGCAATGGCGCAACGAGAGATTGGATTGGCATCTGGAGAGCCACCAACAACTAAGGGTTATACACCATCAGTTTTTGCTATGTTACCAAGAATGCTCGAGAGAGCTGGAACAAATCAGGTTGGAAGTATCACGGGTTTGTATGCAGTTTTAGTAGAAAGCGATGATATGGATGAACCTATTAGCGATGCATCGAGAGCAACACTTGACGGTCATATTGTCCTTTCACGAAAAATGTCAACAAAGGGACATTACCCTGCTATTGACGTTCTTGAGAGCATTAGTCGATTAAAGAATGAAGTTACCTCTGTAGAGCAGAATAAATATACACAGAAGATCTTGGAGATGCTGGCTAATTACCAGGACTCTGAAGATTTAATCAATATTGGCGCTTATGTCTCAGGTAGCAATCCGAAGGTTGATCTTGCTATTAAGAATATTGATGCGATCAATCAATTTCTTCTACAGGATATGAATGAATCGTCCAGTTTTGAAGCAACGTTGTCCGATTTAAAAAAGATAGCAGTTGATGCGGAGTGAAATAATTATGGCAAAATCCTTTCATTTTCCACTTCAGAAGGTTTTAGATGTAAGACAGATAACTGAGGACAGACAGGCAATTTCATTGAAAAATTCTCAAATGTCTTTAAACAAGGAAAAGGAGCAATTAGAAAATTTAGCGCAAAAAAAAGACGCTCAGTTAAAAGTCGATGAAGATGAATATGATAACGTTGATGATGTTAATCTTTCCTTAAATGAACTTCAAGTAACAGTAGATTATATTTCACAGTTAAATAATAGGATTACCAACCAAATTCAAGTAGTGGAAAAGTCAAATGGAAAGGTGGAAAAAGAGAGAGATGATCTAATAGAAGCGTCTAAAGAGAAGAAAATTGTCGAAAAATTACGCGAACGTCAACTAACAAATTATAAAGACAATTATCGAAAGAAGATGATGAAAGAGGAAAGTGAGATAGCATTGCGTGTGATTTTAAAGAATAAAGATAATGGAAATAATCAGTGAAAAAAGTCGTTACATGGGTTTGTATTGGTCTTGGTACCTTTGCTGTTTTAATTGTAGGTATTTTCTTATTACTAAACTTTTTAGAACCAATGGATGATAATATGCAAATTGATGTTGCGGCAAGTAGTAATACAATATCAAAAAATATGTTAGTACTGAAGCAAACTGAAATAGATAGTTTAAATAATAAAATTAATAAACTTAAGAGTGATCTATTCTTTTCAAATTTGACCGATGACAGTTTGAGAGAACAGATAGGATTTAATAATCGTCTGATTGAACAATATAAGCAGAATATTAATAAGCTCAATAAAGATATTTTAGCAGCTACTAAAACTAAAGTTAGTATCCAGGAATTGGCAAAGACTTATGAAACTATGAAATCAGATGAAATGCGTCCCATATTAAAAAATGTTAATGACAGAACCATAATTGCTATTTATAAAAATATGAATAGCCGAAAACGTAAAGATATTTTTAAAGCACTTCCAAGTGAGAGAGCCGCTGCTATCACGCAACGGTTAGCGGGAGCACGATAGGGATAATGAAAGCTGAAACCCAAATTGAATTTGTATCAATTATTGAATCTGATGCATTAGTAGTTTCCGGAGGGGCTCAGATGCCAAATACGGAAAAGCCTTTTGCTGACTTTCTTATAAAATCTAATGGTGAGTCAACCTCTGATTTACACGAACCTTCCGAAAGACTGAATACGTCTTTGAGTGAATCACAGGAGATTGTGGATAATGATTCGATATTAACCGGATCACCGAAATCAAAAAGTGACCAAAAAATATCTATGCTCGACAGAAAAGAACCGAAAAAAGATCACCTAATTCATCAGGGATTGAGTGAAAAATTACCATCGAAACTGAAAGCACTTAATAATCAGACAGTGAATAACAGTAGAGTGAAAGTTGACAATTCAGGAATTATCTCTGATGTTAAGAGCAAACAGGTTTCGGAAATAGAATTGAGAAAAGGAATACGATTAGATAATAGAAATAATGTAAATGAGCTCAAAACTGGCACTCAGAATGTTTTAAAGAGTAGATTGGGAAATGAGTCGAAGGTTATAAACCGGATTTCTACAACTGAACATAACCTGGCGAATAGGATTAAAAGCGCTCAATCTGGTGTTCCTAAAAGTATTCAGAGTGATAAATTCATTGTAAAAGATGAAAATGATAAACTGATTTCAACAGTAACCAGCAAAGAAGGTAAATGCATTGATAATTATAGTAACTCGAATAGAGTCAAGAGTGTATTAGGAGAACCAGTAAAAGATTTATCGAAGGATTCAATGAAGGGTGTAAAAGTCGTTAATAAAGTAGTAAAAACCGGAGAGGGCGAGTCTGAAAAGAGTAAATTCACAAAATTAAAATTTTCAAAGAATTTAAAAGATACTAAGGGTTTAGTCTCAAGTATTAGAAATTTGAAAGGTCATTTACTGAATAAAACCAGCCAGAATAAATCGTGTAGTGTTAATAAAGTACAATCGACTGTTAAGAATTACTATAATGATAAATATTTTGAAGGAGATATCGGAAGTACTGAAAACGACCAGAAATTTTTTATCTATAAGAAACACTTTTATAGTGGGGACGAAATTTCTACTGTTGGAACGCATAAAAATATTTCGGGAACTACCCGGTTTATACCTTCTTCAGGACTTCAGCAAGTAGAACTCAACGATAGTATTTCACATGAGGCAATCACTGGTACAGGATTTTTGCCTGCGATGGTGGTTCAAAAAATTACTCAGATTATTTTTCAATCACATGAAAAGCAGATATCTGAGATGAGTTTTATTATTGATGGGAAACAACTAGGTTCTCTTGAAATTAAATTTACACAGGATTCCATAGGAAATCAGGCAACTATCATTGTAGAATCGGAAACTATTCGCAATTTAATAGAAAAAGTCTTACCGATAATAAATGAAAATTTATCTCAAAAAGGAATGGCGCTGAATTCACTTGAAGTTCAGGTTGGTGATTTTGGTAAATCTAAAATGCAAAATGAAAAGCATAAACGATATTCGGAAAAGTATCGTGAATCTAATATAAAGGATGAAATTGAAGACAAAATTAATCAAATCATTGCAATTCGGGACTATGGGTATAACACCATTGAAGTCCTTGCATAACAGGTGAAAGGAGGTGAATTATGTTTGAAACCGATGCTATTAAAAGTGGTATATATTCTCAAGAGTCGACCAATTCTTTCGGGAAGGTAGATATGGCAAAAAATGATTTTCTTAAGTTGTTAATTGCACAATTAAGTAATCAGGATCCTATGTCTCCCCTTGAAAGTCAAGATTTTGCGGCACAGCTGGCACAATTTAGTTCGGTTGAGCAACTACAGAATATAAATTCTAATATCGAACAAGGTATTGAGGTTGATCTTATTCTTGCTCAAACGATCAATAACACGATGGCTGCTTCTCTTATAGGAAAGTATGCGAAGGCTATTGGAGATACCGTAGTGATTGACGCTTATGGTGGAGCTGACCTTACATTTCGATTAAATGGATTTGCACAGGATGTGAAAATTACAATCACCGACAGTAATGGTAATACTGTAAATGTACTTACTGCTAAAAATTTGTCTAATGGCGAACATAACATAAGTTGGGATGGGAAAAATACCGAGGGACAAACAGTTCAGGAAGGCACATATCACTTTACAGTCGAGGCAACCGATATTGGGGGAAATGTCATATCTGTAACCCCTTTAATTGTTGGCAATGCCGCGGGAATTAAGTATGAAAATGGAAGATCTTTCCTTTTAATTGGCGGACAGGAGGTTCCATTTTCATCTGTAGTTGAAATAGGAATGGCAAGTAATGGTTAGGAGGTTTGAATGAAAATAGCAGAATTACAAGTAGGACATAATTTAGTCCCTATTAGACCGAATAAGATTTCATCTCTTGAACACACTTCAGAAAAGACCTTTGCGGAAAAAACAGAATCAGTTGGGAAAAATTTCTCCGATATACTTGGAGAAAAAGTCAATAATAAAGATGATCTTAAATTTTCTGCCCATGCAATGCGAAGATTGAGTGATCGTCAGATTAATTTGACATCGATGGATTTATCGCGGTTAAATAGTGGATTAAAATTAGCAGAGGAAAAGGGTGCCAGAAGTTCACTGATCATGGTGGACAAAAAGGCATATATTGTTAGCGTAAAAAACAGAACAGTGGTCACAGCACTGACAGAGGAGGCAACACTTGGTAATGTATTTACTAACATCGATAGTGTCGCAATTGTATAATAACAAACAAAAGGGCTGGTCCCGTTTAGGGAAGCCCTCTATCCGCTGACCGAATGATGCGGATAAAAATGAAGGGAGATTAAAATGAGTTCATTTTATATTCCAGTATCTGCTTTGAGGAGACAGCAACAAAGGCTTGAATTGCTTGGTACTAATATTGCCAATATCAACACAGCCGGATATAAAGCGAGCAGAATGACATTTGTTGAAACTTTGGGAACAGTTACCGGTGTTTCCAGAACGATATTCAAACAGGGCGCATTAGAATTTACCGGTAATGCCACGGATCTTGCTATTCAGGGCAATGGTTTTTTTGTGATACGGAATGGCGAAGAACGATTTTACACAAGAGCTGGAGCGTTTTCGATCGATGCTAATGGAAAGTTAGTAAACAGCGATGGCTTTGCACTCCAGGGCTGGATGGGAGAATCAGTTAGTGGTGCATCGTCGCTGGAAGACATAATTATTGACAATAACCTCGTTGTACCCGCAAAAGCAACCAATAACTTATGGCTTAACGGAAATTTGAATGCATCAGAAGTACCTGTTGCAGAAGTATGGTCCAGTGGAGGCGCATTTACATTGAGTGCAAATGGCACTCCTGCAGTTGTCGGAACAAAACTAAGTGCCCTATCGCAGGCGACTAATTTGACTGTCGGCGATAAATTTACAATTTCAGGAACAGATCCTGATGGTAACGCTGTATCTGGTACATATACTTATGCTGCTGCTGCTGATGACTTAGATGATTTATTGACAGCTATTAATGCTGCATTTGTTGGTAATGCTACCGCAACGTTGGACGTAGACGGAAAAATTGTTCTGACAGATGATGAGACCGGTAAAAGTCAAACGACTATCAGGATAACTGCCGACGATGGCAATGTGGGAGAATTATCCAACCTGAGCTTTGTAAATACAGTGCCTGGATCAGGAGAGGTAACAACGTCAGTAGTTGCCTATGATAGTTTAGGTAATAGTCACACTGTGACAATGGAATTTATAAGGACAGCAAATCCGGGAGAATGGGAATGGAGAGTTGCCTGCTCTGATGGAGCCATTTTAAGTAACCAAACTGGTGAAATTAGCTTCAATGAGCTTGGAGAACTTGAAGGTAGTGGTGTTATTCCATTAATTTTCGCTCCAGCGGGCGGAGCTGACGAAATGAATATTACTATTCGTCTTGGATCCAGCGATGATGGATACAACGGGATTTCTCAATATGATTCAGTTTCGACACTGCTTGTAAGAAAACAGGATGGTAGAGGATCAGGGTCATTGAAAGATTTTTATATTGATACTGCGGGTGCCGTTATCGGATTGTTTACTAATGGCGAAAACCAAACGCTTGCTCAAGTGGCATTGGCTCAGTTCGCCAATTCCGGCGGATTGATAAAAGCCAATGGCGGTAATTTCATAGCTACTTCCAAAAGTGGAATTCCCCAGATCGATGCTGCCAGTAGCCTAGGAGCTACTATTGAATCAGGTTCTCTTGAAGTGTCAACTGTTGATATGGCAGATCAATTTACGAAGATGATTGAAGCACAAAGGGCGTTCCAGGCTGCTGCTCGGGTTATAACAACATTTGATCAAATACTTGAGGAAACGACAAGATTGAAGAGATAAAGTGATAATTTGTTTGTATCAATTTATTAATCTTGTGAGAATAGTCCTGTCGGGCCAGATGCCGGCAGGACAACGCCTTTCAGTAAAGATAAATGGTGAATGGTTGATGGTGAATAGTGAAGGAATCTTTGCGAAAGTTTGCTTCCGGTAGCGCAGAAGATACAGGTAAATGCTGCGGGTTTCTTTTAGGTAGCTTTTGCAAAGTTTGTGTTCGTAAATGGTGAATAGTGAATGGTTGATGGTGAAGGAATCTTTGCGAAAGTTCGCTTCCGGTAACGTGAAAGATACAGGTAAATGTTATGGATTTCTTTTAGGTAGCTTTTGCAAAGTTTGTGTTCGTGAATGGTGAATAGTCGGATTCAATTTTAACTGTTCATCAACCACTTGCACTGTTTTTAACCTCCACAGCGCATATCGAGTATAGGATCGCAGAATGGATGTTGCGACAATTATTGGGATACTGTCCGGGTTAGGACTGATATTATACACCATAATAAGCGGTGGCAATTTAGAAATTTTCATCCACATTCCTTCTATGATGATTGTTGGAGGTGGATCAATGGCCGCTATTTTAGTGAATTTTCCACTGAAAGAAGTAATCAGTGTTTTAGGTATAGTGAAAAAAGCATTTATGAGTGATGAGATAGATGCAACAAATATTATTGATCTTTTTATCAATTTAGCTATGAAATCGAGGCGTGATGGAATCTTGGCTATAGACAAAGAACTACACAAAATAGATGATGATTTTATGCGGATAGGGCTTGAGATGGCAGTGGATGGCGCTGAACCAGAATCTATTAAGAATGTAATGGAAGTTGAACTAAACTACCTAATTGAACGCCATAAAAAAGGTCAACAAATATTTTTATCACTGGGGACTTTTTCTCCCGCCTTTGGTATGATCGGAACGTTAATGGGGCTTATTGCAATGTTGAGAACCCTTGATGATCCTTCAAATATTGGTGCGGGGATGGCAGTAGCGTTGATTACAACGTTTTATGGATCAGTTCTCGCAAATCTCTTATTTCTCCCAATTGCCGGGAAACTGAAAAACCGCTCGGATCATGAGATTACTATAAAGGAAATGATGATCGATGGTGTATTGGCAATACAATATGGTGAACATCCTAAGAATATTAGCCGGAAGCTTTTAAACTTTATTCCTCCGAAAACGCGGAATTCTTATAAATCAAATGAAGAATAAACATCCTGAATAGTGAATTATAAATGAAGAGAAAAAAAGAAGATCTTGAAATGCCATCATCTCCGGGATGGATGACAACTTATGGAGACATGGTTACATTGCTGTTAACTTTTTTTATACTGTTATTATCGTATTCCGTAATTGATGAAGTAAAGTTTAACGCGGCTCTATATTCTATGAAGGGGGCATTGAGTGTTTTCGATAAAAATGTGTCTGTTATAAGTCAGAAATCAGTGGGTATATCTAATTATAACAAGCTTAGGAGGTTGGATATCCAAAAGAAGCTTATGGAAATGCAACAAATCGCAGAAGAATTAGGATATGAGGAAGATATATCTATCGAGCAAACAGAAAGTGGAATGCTGGTTCGGATGGGTAATAGAGTTCTTTTCAACTTGGGGAAGGCAGATTTGAAACCGGAGGCAATGCCTCTGTTAGATATTGTGGGAAAAACCATAGAACAAAATGTTGATGAGGTGTTAGTTTGTGGAAATACGGATGACCTGCCTATCACTTCAGGGAAATTCCAATCCAACTGGGAGCTATCCACAGCGAGAGCTCTTAGTGTCATCAAGTACCTAATTGATGTTGTAAATATTTCACCTGAGGTTTTTGTTGCTGTAGGATATTCTGAATATAGACCTCTTGTTCCAAATAATTCTATGGAAAACAGACAAAAAAATAGACGGGTTGAATTTTTAGTTACTTGGAAATGATTCCAAATTAGACACATTTCACTCTTTTAATATTAATTAGTGTCTGTCTATAAACTATGAAACTTTGAGTTAAGTTTGCTTTAGCTGACTTGACTTAAAGTTTCTAACTCATTGAAATAAATCAACTTAACCCATCCGGCAACTGCTGGATAAGTCAAGTTTCCATTTATCGAAAAAACCGACATTATAGACAGGCTCTAATTAAATAGACAAGGAATTTTATGTATTTTGTCTGTGTCATAAAGAACCTGAGAAGTGCAAGAACAGATTAGTAGTAAATGAGCAAATATCATTACGAAAAACGACTAAATAGGAAAAAGAGAGAAAGTAGTGGAAATTATTTCCTGTCTGTTATTTGTGTCTATTATAAAAGATGAGCAATTTTATTAGAAATCTTTAAAATATTCACCACTTCTAAAAAATTGTTTGTCTGTTTAACACCTTACATTGTTTATTAAGAACCAATAAAATATTTTTCATATTGTATTTTCATAACTTATTGAAAATCAGATGTTTATATTTTAAAATCATTCAGAATGAACCTATAAGTTTTATATTAGTTTCAATACCTTAATTTGGTAGAATTTTTATTATTTGAGTCTTCAATTCATTCACGATTTTTACTTTAAAAATATTAAGCATATAGTTTTGTTATTGAAGTGTACTTATGGCATAAATTTTGAGATTATACAGGTAAAATTGAGTTTGAATGTACCATATTACCGTATAAATAAGAAAATGTCATATTTAGGAAATCAACTTTTTACTTAAAAGGGGAAAAATGGCAGATAAAAAAGAAAATGAAGAAGAAAAAACTAAAGAGAAAGAGGTTAAAAAAGATGATGGCACGGTTAGAAAAAAAAATCCCATCAAACTTATATCGATATTTCCTGTAGTATTTGTTGTCATTTTATTAGGAGCGTTTGGATTGACAAAATACGTTCTTTTACCATTATCTCGAAAGTATCAGATTAACAAACAGATTAAGGAGAAGGTATTAGCTGAAGAAGACAAAATACCGGAAATGGGCTTAGTTTACGTAATAGATGATCTGACAGTCAATACACTTAGCTCGAGTGGATATCGAATTGTTGCAGCTGAGTTAACACTTGAATCTAAGGAAAAGGATGTCATTAAAGAAATAGAGGCAAGGGAACCACAATTTAGGGATATGTTTATCGAGTATTTCCGATCTCACACTGCTAATGAAATATCAAATATTTCATTTCAAGAAGAGTCGAGATCAGAGCTTATTAAAATTGTAAATGAGCATCTTAATAGCGGTGTAATTGACAGTCTCTATTATGTAAGACTTATTCTTCAATAGATAAAATAAGTATCTGAAAGTCGGGAAGAGTATTTATTATGAGTAAGGTATTATCCCAAGAAGAAATCGATGCTTTATTAACGAGTGTCGTCACAGGTAAAGAGTCTGAATCCGAGACTCTGGAGAAGTCCCAAAAGAAGGTATTGTTGTATGATTTCAGGCGACCAAATCTTATTTCAAAAGAGCAAATGCGTCTTTTGGAAAATATTCATGAAGGCTTGGCGAGGAAATTTGGAGTTTTTCTCTCTGCCCAATTGCGAATGATTGTAGATATGCACTTACTCGCGGTTGATCAAATTATGTACTCGGAATTCGTAATGTCAATTACTTCGCCTGGGGCAATATATGTTGGAAGTATTGATAACCCTTATTCTCAGATCATCCTCGAGATTAACCCACAACTTGTTATAATGGTCGTCGAAAAGCTTTTCGGTGGTAAGGGTGATTTTATATCTAGTAATAGACCGGTTTCAATTATAGAACGAAAAATAATGAAGCGGGTGGTAGATCGAATTGCGGAAGAAATATCCCAAAATTGGGCATCGGTGAAGGACTTTAAGTGTTCGTTTACACGGTTTGAGAGTAATCCCGAGTTTGTGCAGATCGTTTCAACTTCAGAGCCGGTAATTGTGGTATCAATTGAGATTAATATTCGTGGGCGCACCTCAATAATGAACATTTGTTATCCATATATATGGATATCCGATGTTATTTCAAATCCGGAAATACAGGAGAGAATTTTATTTGGGGCACAAAAGATGTCAAAAGATGAGAAAAATCTTATTGAAATGAATATGGAATTAATTCCAGTTGAACTTCGTGCTGTTTTAGGCAAGAGTTTTATTCCAGTTAAAGACTTTATTAATCTGAAGGTGGGTGATGTTATTCGATTAAACACAAAAACTAATAGTAAGATATCTATATACGCTAATAATCGCCGTTTGTTCAATGCAATGCTTGGCAGTAAGGGGGAAAATTATGCATTTAAGATTGTTTCGGCTATAAAAGGAGAAGAAGGTAATGAAAATTGAACAATTAAAATCACAGTTTACAACGAAATTTGAGGAATTGCTTCCCCCAGTTAATGAGGCACTAAAACAACTCTTTGGAAGAAAATTCATTGTGAAAATGGAGATTTCCGAAGAAACAGATGCAATATCTCTCATTTCGGGAGATCAATATCCACGTGTTCACATACAATTTTTAACAACTGGAAATGGGGAATATAAACACATAATATCTCTACCAATTGAACTAGCAAGGAATCTATATGCGTGGATGATAGGTGCTGAGCCGGAAGAAAGTTTCAGTGAAGAACAAATGAAAGGTCTCCAGGAGGGAGCAAATCAGATATTTGGTCAATTGCAGGCAAGTCTCGATAGTGAAAGTACCCATTTCAATGTTGAAGAGATGAAAATTGTACTTATAGAATCGGAGAAAGATGCGGTATCTACTTTTCAGTCTCAGGAAGGATTGTACGTTATTTATTCTGTTACTGTAAAGAAAGAGTCTTTTCAAGTACAGCATTATTTGTGGTACACAGCTTCAGAGAATGAGTTATCCGATGAGGGAAATCAAGAAATTGTTTCTACTGTCGAAAACGAAGACAGGGAAGATAATCTGGTAGATGTCCATCCAGCTGAAATTCAATCTTTCACAGATAGTCATAATGTAAAAGGAAATGGTGGTCCCCGGAATATGAATTTATTAATGGATGTAGAGCTGGAATCCATTGCTGAGTTGGGAAGAAAGAGGATGCAGATTAGGGATATTTTAAAGCTGGGGAAAGGATCGATTATTGAACTTGATAAGGCTGCAGGTGAGAATCTAGAAATTTTTATCAGTGGACGTAAGTTTGCCGAAGGAGAAGTAGTAGTAATAGACGATCACTTTGGAATCAGGATTACACAATTAATAGGGCCGAAGGAAAGAATAAAAAGTTTGCAATGATCTTTAAACAAAATTCTCCTTTAGTACCATCAAGGAAATCATACGTATTAGCGTTAGTCTTCGTATTTATTGCGGTGATGGGTATAATAATGACGATTTCTTCTTTTTCCAGAATTTCGGAACCGAATCAAGGAAATCCGCCTGATTCAAAAGAGAAGAAAGTAGAAACGACTTTTGAATCTAACTATCCCAGGTTTGTCATCAAGACTATTATAATAACATGTGCCATTATCATTCTGTTCGTTTTAGGTGCAAAATTGTATAAAAGGCGACATAGATCGGAAATATCTGGTAGAATAAAAATGGATATCGTTGGCAGGAAATATATCGATTCCAAACATTATTTACTGATGGTGAGTGTGTGCGGACAGAGGCTTCTTTTGGGTGTTTCAGATAATTCAGTCAATCTGATTGCAGAATATGAAGACGGTAATTCTAATGAAAATTTTGATGAAGCAAACACATCGCAAACGGACGATCAATTTTCGAGAATATTGAAAAGGGTAAAGGTCAAAAATAAGGATCAAAAAAAGAGATAAATAAGATTAAGTGAAAAATATAAAGAAAATATTACCCTTTATAGTATTATTACTGGTGCTGATACCTAATCTTGCTTCGGCACAGTCTCAATTTCCGAAGATCTCATTAGGGCTTGAAAAATCTAGTGATCCTTCGGATTTTGTTTTAACAATGAAAATCGTTTTCCTCCTCACGACATTGTCTTTAGCCCCTTCTATATTGATAATGATGACTTCATTTACGAGGCTGGTGATTGTTTTTCACTTTTTAAGATCGGCTCTTGCAACACAGTCCGTACCATCAAATCAAATCTTAGTGGGATTATCTTTATTTATAACCTTTTTCATTATGAGACCTGTATTTAATAATATCAACGAGGACGCATTACAACCTTATATTCATGAAGAAATTGAGCAAACCGAGGCTTTAGAGAGAGCGGGTAAACCCATTAAAGCATTTCTGCTAAAGCAGACCCGTGAAAAGGATCTGCAACTGTTTATTGATTTAAGCGGGTCAGAAAAGCCGATATCTGTTAATGATCTTCCTTTATCTACAGTTATTCCATCTTTCATTATTAGTGAATTCAAGACTGCATTTCAGATTGGGTTTCTTCTCTATCTTCCAATGTTAGTTATTGATATAATTGTGGCTAGTGTTCTTCTTTCAATGGGAATGATGATGTTACCACCAATTATGATCTCAATGCCGCTCAAAATTTTGCTATTTGTTTTAGTAGACGGATGGTATCTCATCGTTGAATCATTAGTAAAGGGATTTATGTAACTATGAATGTTGATTACGTTATATTTATTAGCAGAGAAGCGTTAAAGACAGCTGCATTCATTCTTGTGCCTATTTTGGGGACTGGACTTATTGTTGGAATAGCTGTGTCACTTTTTCAGACGATTACTTCAATCCGTGAAATGACCCTGACGTTTATTCCTAAAATGGCTTTTGTCGGTCTTGTGATAATATTGCTAATTCCATGGTTTCTGGATATACTGACAAGTTTCACTTATGAAATCTTTGACCAGATACTGATGGTAGGTAAATAAACATGTTTGAATTTATTGATATATTGAGTAAAAATGTACCCGGGTATATGCTGGTCTTCGTTCGAATCTCTGGAATGATTTTAACTTTACCGATTATTGGGTCTCCTGTAATCAATCCGAAAGTTCGTGTCCTATTTATTTTCATTCTTACTCTCATTATTTTTCCTATGGTAGATACTTATTCATTGTCTATAAATTCTTTTCCCGAACTTATATTCGATGTTTCCAGAGAGCTACTTATTGGTTTGATAATTGGGTTTGGTGCACAAGTTATTTTTGAAGCATTTATTATGGCGGGTGGTTTTGTTGGAAGGCAAATGGGACTCGCTATGGCAAACGTAATGGATCCAAATAGTTTTCAACAGGTGCCGATTGTCGGTCAGTTTTGGATGTTTCTAATGGTTACCTATTTTGTTGTTGCCGATGGGCATCACTTATTTATTGAGACTTTGTTTAAGAATTTCAAATTGATCCCATTAGGAGGAGGGACATTTACGCCGGAATTAGGACAGAGTATTGCCTATAGTGGTTCAATGGCTTTCAATATAGCATTTCGTTTTGCTGTTCCTACAATGATATTTTTACTATTGGTCGAGGCAGCTGTTGCACTTACTGTTCGTGTGATGCCGCAGATGAATGCGTTTTTCGTGTCACTTCCTCTTAGAATAGGCTGCGGTATTTTTGCCCTAATAGCTTCGTTAAATATTTTTCAACTATTATTCGATTCTGTTTATAGTGATCTTGTGAATTTTTTAGGTAGGATCGTATTACAACTAAAGGGTGCTTAAAAAGTGGCGGAGCAATCAGCACAGGATAGAACTGAAAAAGCGACTCCAAGGCGGCGGGAGAAAGAGAGAGAAAAAGGACAGATCCCAAAAAGTCAGGATCTTATTTCTGTCACAGTTTTATTTGCCGGAGTTTTAGCATTTTATTTTAATTCAGATAATATTATGGGAAATATAACCAAGTTTATTATCCATGTTTACAGTGAGGCATCGTTTATTTCAATATCTACAACTTCACTTCCCATGCAAATTAGTTTCACGATAAAATATATTATACCAATATTGGCTCCTATTCCGCTTTTCATAATGTCCGCCAGCATTGTAATAAACCTTGCTCAGGATAATTTTAAGATTATATTCGCAAAAAAGGCTCTCAAACCAAAATTTAGTGCACTCAATCCAATTCAAGGAATTAAAAAGATATTTTCTCTTAGCTCACTTGTTGAGTTAGTAAAAGGAATATTAAAATTTATCATTGTGGGTTTTATCGCATATTCAGTGTTAAAGAAACATCTTGAGCTTAATGAATTTTGGATACTATATAATGTTACTGTAGCAGAAACGTTGGTTTTTTTTGGTAAGCTACTCTTTGAACTCAGTGTCAAAGTCGGTGCAGTTCTTCTTGTTCTTGGAATTGCAGACTTTGCTTATCAAAAATGGCAGCATGAAAAGAAAATAAAAATGAGCAAACAGGAGGTAAAGGACGAACGGAAGCAGTATGAGGGAAGTCCCGAATTAAAAGGAAGGATTAGATCCATTCAACTTCAGGTTGCCAGAAGACGCATGATGTCTGCTGTTCCCGATGCTACGGTTGTTGTAACTAACCCAATTTTCATCGCTGTTGCCATTAAATATGAGCCAATGAAAAATACCGATGCGCCGGTTGTAGTTGCAAAAGGCAAGAGAAAAATTGCCGAAAAGATCAGAGAAATTGCTTCACTAAATAATATTCCTATCATAGAGAATAAACCTCTTGCAAAAAGTCTTTTTGATACAACAGAAGTTGGTATGGAAATATCTATGGCACTTTATCAAGCAGTGGCGGAAATTTTAGCGCAGGTCTATAAGATAAACCAAAAATTAATCCCGATAACTTAGTACTGTTTGCATGACTGAAAAGAAAAACACATTAATACAATCTAAATTTTCTAACAGTAGTAATATCATACTGGCGGTAGCTATTGTGCTGATTATTGGTATGATGATCGTGCCATTGCCAACATTTTTGCTGGACGTCTTTTTAGTGATGAGTATCACTGGCGCTCTGGTAATGATGTTTGTGGGGTTATATGTCCTTAGTCCACTTGATTTTTCTGTTTTTCCGGGTTTGCTTTTAGTCGTTACACTATTCAGGTTATCTTTGAATGTGTCAACCACCAGGCTTATTTTAACCCAGGGCTACGCAGGTGAAGTTATTGAGGCGTTTGGATCCTTTGTGGTTGGTGGTAACTATGTGGTGGGCGTGGTAATGTTTCTTATCCTTGTTATCATAAATTTTGTAGTTATCACAAAGGGATCGGGTAGAATTGCAGAAGTTTCGGCGCGATTTACTCTTGATGCAATGCCTGGGAAACAGATGGCTATTGACGCTGATTTAAATGCCGGCTTAATCGATGACAGTGAAGCGAGAGAACGTAGGGGAATTATTACAAAGGAAGCAGATTTTTATGGCGCAATGGATGGGGCGGCTAAATTCGTTCGTGGAGACGCCATAGCCGGGTTGCTTATAACCTCAATTAATATTCTGGCAGGATTGGCGATAGGAGTGTTTCAGCGTGGCTTACCCTTTGGTGAAGCGGCTTCTATCTATACCTTGTTGACCGTTGGTGACGGATTGGTGGCACAAATTCCCGCTCTTATCATTTCAACTGCAGCTGGAATCGTCATTACGCGTGCCACGTCTGAATCCAGCCTGGGTAGTGACATTGCGACACAAGTGAGAAAACAACCAAAAGCAATATTTATTGCTGCCGGTACATTAGGTGTTATGGGATTAGTACCGGGATTGCCTTTTATACCCTTTACGCTAATTGCTTTATTAGTAGCTGGTTCGGGCTATATGGCGCAAAAGATTCAACGAGAAGAGGAAAAAATAATTGCAGAAGCTGAGGAAACACCAACTGCTGAAATAGAGGAAAAAATTGAAGATTTTCTTCATCCCGATCCTTTTGAGATTGAAATCGGCTATGGACTTATTCCAATGGTTGATGTAAAACAGGGGAATAATCTATTAGGTCGAATTTCTGCAATAAGGAAAAGCCTTGCAATTGAGATGGGAGTCATTATTCCGCCGATAAGGATTAGAGATAATATCCAGGTAAAGTCAAATGAATACGTATTTAAGATTTATGGTATAGAGATTGTGCATGGTGAAGTAATGATGGGACGCTACTTAGTGCTGAATCCTGATGATAGATTTGAACTAGAGGGAGTTAAGACAACTGAACCAACATTTGGTCTTCAGGCTATTTGGATTTCAAAGAAGGATAAGGAAAAAGCTGAAATGGCGGGATATACGGTCGTGGAACCACCTGCAATAATTGCAACTCACTTAATGGAAGTGTTAAAGGCTAATGCTTATAAACTTTTTGATCGGCAGGAAACACAGGAGATGCTTGAACACCTGAAAAACACACATTCCGCCGTTGTGGAAGGGTTGATTCCTGATTTAATTTCATTGGGTGTGGTGACTCAGATATTGAGGAATTTATTAAAAGAAAGGGTTCCAATTCGTAACCTTGTATTGATCTTAGAAGCTATTGCCGATTATGCACCTTTGTCCAAAGATCCGGAAGTGTTGACTGAATATGTTAGAAGTACCCTTTCTGAAACTATTACAGACTGTATTAAACAGGGAGAAAACCAAATTGTAGTATCAACGTTCGAACCGAGATTAGAGGATGCGATTATGGAATCTTCAAGGAGTGGAAATGGAAAATCTCAGAACCTGGGATTTTCTCCAGACCAGGTAAGTAATTTGTTTGAGGATGTTGCTGAGAAAGTTGGGCAAATGGTTTCTTCCGGTTCACGACCCATATTACTGGTATCACCACAGATAAGAAGGACTGTGCGGAATTTTATTGATCCAGTATTACCGAATATTTCTGTAGTCTCTTATTCCGAGTTGACGTCAGATACAAATATTAAATCTATTGGAATGGTGAGTTATCCAAATGAAAATTAAAAAATATTATGCGAAAACGTTAAGTGATGCTCTAAAACAGGCAAAATTAGAGTTTGGAGATGGGGTTGTTATTTTAGAATCACGGCGAATTAGAAGTAGCATATTTCTGAAGAGGAAAAACGATTTAGTCGAGATTAGTGTCGCAGTGAATGATGATAACAAAAAAAATAGAGGACTAGATATTGGTGGAAGCTTCAGAAGGATTGTTAATGACAATCAAAAATATCTAAAAAAACATGTAACATCAACAAGGTCCCAATTTAATTCTGATTTAAATCGGGATGGTACGGTGACTAATGAAATGACAATTCTTCGTCATGAATTGAACAAGTTGAATAGACGTCTCCGAAAAATGACACCACCAGATTTTCCTGAGCCTTTCTCAAAAGTACGGGAGAAATTGTCTGAAACGGGAATTTCTGACGAGGATGCAATTACATTTGTACGTCGCTCTTATTTACGGCTGGAGAATAATTCTGAGGTCACTCAGGAAAAAGTATTGGAATCAGTGAAGAGTGAAATTCTTCCAATTTTTCATCAAAGCAGCTCTTTTGGAAAGAGTGATGAAGAAAAGCCAAAATCTGAGAATGATCGGGGAAAAGCCAAATTATTAGATTCAGTGAAATCCGAGGTTATTACACTCTTTATGAAGGATGACTCTTTAAAACAAATTGATAGAAAAATCCCAAAGATTGTAACGGTAGTTGGACCTACTGGAGTTGGGAAAACCACTACACTTATGAAACTCGCAGCTCATCCTGAGATTTATGGTAAAGAGAATGTAACCATTGTTTCTACAGATACCTATCGTATGGCAGCAGCAGAATCCTTGAAGGCTTTTTCAAAAATTACATCTATTCCTATTATGGAGGTAAAAGATCCAAAAAACGCCCGAACCGAGATTGATAAACTGAGTGATATGGATATCATTTTAGTCGATATGCCAGGTCGTAGTCCACTTTTTCCAAACTATATTCAGGAACTCCAAGACTGTCTATTGTCAATAGGACCTACAGATATACTGTTAGTTTTGAGTGCAACGGCTGACTTAGAGGATTTATGTTACTCTGCTGGTTTGTATCGTACTTTGAGTCCGACCGGGATTATATTTACGAAAATTGATGAGACTACTCGACCGGGGAAGCTTGTCTCAATAATGCAAGAAGTTGATCTTCCGGTTTCATATATCACTAATGGTCAGTCGATCCCCATCGATATTAGGGATGGGGATGGTGAATTCATCTGGGAAAGAATCTTAAATTCAATGCAGGGTAAAATTCAATGAAGCAACCCTCTAAAAGTGTATTTTCACTTTCAGGTTATGATAAGGATAAGGATTTACCGGAAATCCTATCAGTAACAAGTGGAAAAGGTGGTGTTGGGAAAACGATCATCAGTGTGAATCTTGCCATACTTTTGAGGCAATATAAAAAGAAAATATTGTTGGTAGATGCAGATATTCATTTAGGAAATGTGGATTTAGTTCTTGGAATCCGACCAAAATACACCATAGCGGATGTAGTAGTTGGAGATATGGATCTAAGAAATATTATCGTAAAATGCCCACAAGGTATCGATGTTTTACCAGCAGCTTCCGCTATCCAAGACCTTTTTGAAATGGAAAGAAATATTTTAAAGAAATTATGTGATTCATTTTCAGGTTTTGAGCGTGAATATGATGTGATCGTTGTGGATACGGGTGCGGGAATCTCAAAAAGTGTGATGTCTTTTGTTTTGGGTTCTGATAAGGTAATTATTATGGTGACTCCAGACCCGGCTTCGATTACTGATGCGTATGGTATGATTAAAGTAATAAAGCAATTTCACCCCTTCGTTCCGATTTTGATGATTGTCAATATGGTCGATTCCCAGGATGATGGAGAATCGTTATATAAAAAATTGGAGTTAATGGCTCATAAATTTTTAAATAACAGTATTGTATATGGAGGCACCATTTTAAAGGATAAACTTATATCTGACTCTATTCGACGACAACGTCCACTGGTTCTCGAGCATCCTAATTCTATGCCTACCAATACCTTAAAAATAATAATCAGAAGGCTACTTCAGTTACCATGTAAGGATAATAATAAGCACACTGGTTTTTTCGATAGTTTCATGTCTCATCGAAATATTATAATCGGAGATAGTGGATGAATAAAATAATTTATACATTTACAATTGTTGTTACTGTAGCTACATTTGTTTTAACTATTATTGGTGGTATCTCTCTTTTCGCTAGTATTATTCGAAGTGCAATTGTGTTTATGGGTATTTTGTTAACATTCTTTATAGCAGGTCACCTGTTAAGGCTTGGGATATTACTGACTGATCAAAAGACAAAGGTTAGTGAAAATGATAATTGACTATAAAGAAAGAAAAAATATTGACGGTGAGGAGCTTGTAAAAGAATATGTTTTGACCCGGAGTCAAAAAGTTAAAGAACAGGCTATGCTGGCATACATAGCTCTTGTAAAACATATCGTTGGTCGAATCAATATACTTGAAAATGGTGTGCTAAAAAGAGAAGACCTCTATCAGTATGGTATTGTTGGATTACTTTCTGCCCTTGAAAAATTTCAACTTGAGTTTGGTGCAAGTTTCAAAACATTTGCTTACAAAAGAATTTACGGTGAGGTTATGGATGCTATTCGTAAAACAGGGACTCTAAACAGAAAGCAGGCAAAGGATATAAATAGAATCTTAACAGCTACTGGAGAGCTTAGCACTGCGTTGATGAGAGATCCTACTCCAGTGGAAGTTTGTGAGGAAATAGGTATAACTGAGGATGAATATTACCATATTCAACAATTTGCCAATCTGAATTTTACTTTGTCGTTGGATGAGAAGGTTTTTAATGATGGTGAAAATTCACTAACCCGTGAAGACATAATTGCTGATGAAACACAGATACCACCCGATGTGGTTCTGGAAAAGCAAGGAATAAAGGAAGAATTAAAGAAACTAATTAAGGAATTGCCCGAAAGGCAGCGGCTTATTCTGGCTCTATATTATTACGAGGAATTAACACTTTTTGACATCGGTCAGGTATTGGGAATATCCGAATCGCGCGTTTCGCAGATTTTAAATCAAGTACTTATTGATTTACGGGGAAAAATGAAGCTTTAATTTAAGAGGATAAAAAATGATGTATGACGGCTACTCAACAACTGCTGACTTAAGTCCTCTCGAGGCCGTTCACTCTGTGAAACCATTGGATCGAGAATCGAAGAGGCAAAGGGGGAAAAAGTCCAAAAAGTTAGCAAAGAGAAAAAGAGATTCTGTAGAAATTTCTGTAATGTCAAGCGATGAGAACAATGAAAATTTTTCCAGTAATATTGTAGTAAATCAATTAGAAGATGAGAAGTCTCTAGACAAGAAAGGTAGAAAAATTGATATTGTCATCGGATAAGAAAAAAGATTATTTAAAGAAAACCAGCTTCTATTATTCTGGTTGTTTATCATTTAGTGGGTCAGGAATCGTGGGAAATCTGGTATCTTTTCTTAAAGAATTCATTGATAATATATTTCCCAGAGTCATTCGGTTTGGGTCAAACTATTCTATTTATTTACAAAAATTCAAAAGAATCATATTCTTGCAAATAGCTCAATTTGTGTGGTTATTTATCTTTAGTGTCGTATTGGAAGCGGAACCGGTAAACAGTTTTGGTGAAGTTTCATTAAGGACGAGAGAATTTGATTCATTC
>DAOUYY010000156.1 GCA_030665885.1 Fidelibacterota bacterium | reverse complement strand
GTGCGACATCATATTCCATATTTCGATTACTTCGATTTCAGGATAATCAAGACTTCCCCAGGTAATAGGTGGAAATCCCGGTAGCGAATTTTTTGAATCTCTCTCTTCAAGCGGATGAGCAGCAATACCAAGAGCATTTTTATCTTTTACGGCTTTAATATATTCTTTATGGGAATATGTTTCGGGAAGAGCTTTATCTAGTCCGAAAGCAAGGTAGTGATGCTGGTCCTCCGGATCATTTATTTCATATCCTATACTTAAAAATAGGTTTTGATGCCAACCGGTAAATCCTTCATCTTTTCCCTGTAATGTCATGTGGTCAGACATCATTAAATAATCAAGACCTGCTTCAATAGCCGCTTTAATTATTTCAGGATAAGTCCCACTCCCATCGGAGTAAATCGAGTGTCCATGAATACAGCCAATATATTCGTTTAGTTCAGTCATTGGATATTATTTATAAAAATTAAACCAATTGCTATTCCCGTACAATCAGCTATTAAATCTTTAATGCTAAAGAAACCATTCTTTTTCCTACTATCCCAAATTTCCTTCCCCAAAGCACATGTTACTGTTATTGAAACTGAATTTGTTTTAGATTTTTTATTAGACTCTGAAAACATTTTATTCTGAATATAATAGGAAGTCGTAGTTAGATAAAGTGATGAACTAAAATGCTTGAGTTTATCCATTGCGAACCAGGGGTCTTTTCTGTTCATGTTTGGAGATAATGGTTTTTCAATACAAAATACATTTGAAACGAGTCCTAAAAACAGTATGCAGATAAAAGCTAATTTTCTCATATAATTCCCAAACAACTAAGAAAAACTAATAATATCAAAACAGGTGCAACGAATCTAATCAAAAATGACCATATATTTGAACAATAATTTGGAAATTTTTCAGCACCTTCTTTAAGATGAGGTAAGGCATTTTTAATTCCCCAGAACCATCCAACAAAAATCGCTATGAATATTCCGCCTAAAGGGAGAAAAATGTTGGCAGCAAGAAAATCAGCTAAATTAAAAAAAGTCAATCCGAAAATCTTAAAACTACTCCAGGAACCGTAGGAAAGAGCACTTGGAACACCAAGTAAAAAAACAATGCAGCTAAAAATAATAGCAGTTTTTTTCCTGCTGATATGGAATTCATCTACTATAAATGATGTAATTACTTCAAGTAAAGAAATTGTCGAAGTAAGTGCAGCAACAGATAGTAGCAAAAAAAAGAAAATACGGAAAAAATATCCACCGGGAATTGAATTGAACATGACCGGTAATATATTAAATATTAAAGATGGACCTTGGGCAGGTTTCAATCCCATCGCAAAAAGAGCAGGGAAAATCATAAATCCTGATAAAAGAGCAATTAATGTATCGAGAATAACTATACTTAACGCACTTGAGGGAAGATTTACCTTTTTGGACATGTAACTTCCATAGGTCAAAAGCGCGCCCATACCCAGACTAAGCGAGAAAAAAGCCTGCCCAAGAGCCAGTAAAACTGTCTTAGTTGTAATCACAGAGAAATCAGCTTTTACAAGATATGTAATACCGGCTTTTGCTCCCTTTAACGTAACTCCACGAATGACTAATATTATAATTAAAACAAGCAGAATTGGCATCATAATCTTACTGGCTTTTTCGATTCCTTTCGTAACTCCACAATAAATAATCCCCATTGTTAAGATCATAAAAAGACCATGGAAAAGAACAGCCCACTGCCCGCTTGAAGAAAGTTGTGTAAATAACTCTCCAGCCATTGTTGGACTCTCTAAATTCTGAAAACTTCCCTTTATTGATTCTACGACATAACCTAAACTCCATCCGGCTATAACATTATAGTAAGAAAGAATAATAAATCCCGTAAATACACCTAAGGCACCCACACCCATCCAGAATGGATTGCCATTAGAAAGTTTCCTAAAGCTACCCACTGGATTTTTTTGAGCTGTTCTACCAATTAATATTTCTGCTATTACCACTGGAAGCCCTACGATTAATACACAGATGAGATATAGAATGATAAATGCGGCTCCCCCATTTTCACCTACTAAATAAGGAAATTTCCATATATTACCTAATCCAACAGCTGAGCCCGCTGCGGCTAAAATAAAACCAATACGCGATCCCCATTGCTCCCTTTCTGCTACCATACTATCACCTGATTGATATCGATAAAACTATTGTTACTCCCTGTTGATTTAAAAAAGATTCAAATTCAACGTTTTTATTTGAAAAATCCATTAAGTGTGCATCAACATAAGCATCTAGCATCCCCATTAAGTATATTCCAAATCCCCACCAACAATATTTATTTCTTTTTTCTCTTGTACGCCATGTGTTTATCTTTAAATCATATCCTGTTGTATCTTTAACTTTTTCTCTTTTCCCTTTTTCATCTAATTCTCCCCATACCTCGATTCCAAGAGCATCTTTAGTTTCTTTAACATATCCGTAGATTTTGTTATAATAAACCGCTTTATATATTACGAATGCTTCTGCCGAAATAAAAAGAACAGACTTCACAGGTTTGTTAACATAAAGTTGCCCCCAACCTGGTATTATAGCTGATCTAAGTAAAGCACCTTTTGGTGACTTAAAAGATACACTGTCTTTTTTACTTAGAGTAGATCCCAATGTAAAAGCTGGTACGATAACAAGTATAATAAATAACGTAATTTTAAACTTATTAAATAAAGTTCTCTTTAGGAATCTCCAAAGTCCTATTTGACTTTTATAAAATTTGATGTCGTAAGTAATTTTCAATCCCGATTAGTCAAATTAATATTTTGTGTAATTTCCAGTTACTTATTGCAGTGACAGATTTCATAACAGAACTACATTTGATATAGCATAAAGGATCTTAGTACGGTGTTCAGTCATGAACAACTGCAACTGCTTCTATTTCTACAAGAACATCTTTAGGAAGTCGGCTTACTTGTACTGCTGAACGAGCCGGGGGATCCTCAGGAAAATATTCTTTAAATACATTATTCAAAATTGCAAAGTCATTAAGATCAACCATAAAAACAGTGAGTTTAATGATTTCTTTTAAACTTGAATCTGACGCTTCTAACACCGCTGACAAATTATCAAGAACCTGTCTGACTTGACCTTCGAGATCAGATGCTTCAATTTTGCGAGTTTTTGGATTAATCGGTATTTGTCCTGCTGTATATACAAAACCATTAGAGATAACCGCCTGACTATACGGCCCTATCGCTTTTGGTGCTAAATCAGTGTTTACTATTTCTCTATTCATTTTACTATTCCTTTTTTTTATTTATAAGGGTTCTATTTAGGATTTTACTTAACAAAAACGTATTTGACATTTATATCAAATAGGAGCCTTTAGTAAATGTTTTCTACATTTATAATTTTACTCTATTCTAAATCCCACAGAAAAAGTCCAGTTTCTTCATCAAATTCTCGTTTAACTTTTTCTTCGGTTGGGAATACAAAAAATTCTCCCGCAGCAGAAATTACACAATTTGTCAGGTGACCACCAATTGTTGTTGAATTGCTGCAACCTAAAACAACATGGATGTGTGGAAAAATCTCGCCCTCTTTTATAGCAAAGTTTCCCGTACATGACAATAGTTCATACTCACCATCAAAGGTATTATTCTGATAATCTTTTGTTTTTATGTTAAAATAAGATAACGTTGGATTTGATATAGCGCCAATTCCTAAAATCAGCCCACCTTGAATTTTTACCTCTTTAGCAAATTTTATCAAAGATTCAATTACTGACTCACCCTTTTTTAACTGTAATATATATTTATCAGCCTCTTTTTTATACTTCATTACTAACCCTTTCAATTGTGAATTATCTCGTTGCTATTTCTAATAAAGCCAACCTAATATTTTTCTGTCTACCGTACACTGTCTACTGCTTACTTTTTACCCCTTTTCCCAACAAACATTCAATTCCTTGTTTGCTTTCAATTCATCCAGTCTTCGAACAGGAGTATTATGTGGAGCGGTATGAAGTACTTCAGGATTGTTGCAAGCTTCTTCATCAATTTTATACATCGCATCAACGAATTTATCCAGGGTTTCTTTGCTTTCCGATTCCGTTGGTTCTATCATAATTGCCTCATGAACAATGAGAGGAAAATAAACTGTAGGAGCGTGAAACCCATAATCCAGAAGCCGTTTTGCCATATCAAGTGTTTTGATACCAAATTTTTTATGCTTCTCTCCCGATGCCACGAATTCATGCATACAAACCCTGTTGTAAGGAATATCATATTTTTCAGCCAGTTTAACCCTCAAATAATTTGCATTCAATATTGCATTTCTTGAAACACTTTTCAGACCTTCTACTCCAAGCATTCTTAGATAGACATAAGCTTTAACGATAACTCCAAAATTTCCATATAAGCCCATTACTTTACCTATTGAATCGGGATAATCATAAGACAACTTAAATTTTGTACCGACCTTAACAACTCTTGGAACAGGTAGAAATCGAGATAATTTCTCCACTACAGCGATTGGTCCGCTTCCCGGTCCACCTCCGCCATGAGGAGTAGAAAATGTCTTATGAAGATTCATATGAGTTATATCAAATTTCATATCGCCAGGTCTTACTATTCCTAAAAGCGCATTGAGATTTGCACCATCCATATAGACAATGCCATCAAAGTCGTGAATAATATCCACAATTTGTTCTACTTCTTCCTCAAAGAGACCCAAAGTATTGGGGTTAGTTAACATTAGACCAGCTACAGATTCATTCATTTTTGACTTTAAATCTTCAATATCTATGCAGCCTTTTTCATTGGACTTTAAGGAAATGGTCCGAAAACCTGAAGAGCATGAGCTGGATGGATTTGTGCCGTGTGCTGAATCCGGAATGAGTATATATTTACGATGTTCACCTTTTGACTCGTGATACTTTTTTATTATCATTACGCCTGTCAACTCACCATGTGCACCGGCAGCAGGTTGTAGAGTAGCAGAATGCATTCCAGTAATTTCACATAGATATTTTTCTATCTCATACAAGATTTGCAAAACACCTTGAATCGTTTCTGTCGGTTGATGAGGATGCACATTGGCAAATCCAGGCATATTTGATAAGACGTCATTGATCTTTGGGTTGTATTTCATTGTGCAAGAACCCAGAGGATAAAAATCTTTATCAACATGATGATTCATTGTTGATAAATTTGTGAAATGTCTTACTACTTCAGGTTCACTTACTTCAGGCAAATTGGGTTCCTTTTCTCTTAGTAATTCTATCGGTAAGATACTCGAAGCAGGTTTTGATTCTGAATAAAGGTCGGGTAGAGATACACCAATTTTTCCTGACTTTGAATAATCAAATATTAATTTTTCCATCTAAATTCCTTCTTATATTTTATAGGTTATTGTTTACATCTTTAGTGTTATAAACAATTGAATAATTAAATCTCTATATATTGATTCAAACATTACTATTAAGGAAGACACATGCTAAGGAGGCTTTAAATCCGATATAATATTTATGTCTATAGTTGTTCCACATTAATGACATTCTTTCAGCAGTGCTTGCTTGGTGGAATAAATTTATCTGAAATTTTTCCGCTTTTAGAGGAGTATCTAACAAAGTTCCAATACGATCAGGAAGTTTCCAATTATCGATACATTTGTCATTGCTACTGCTACTTTCCTTTAGCACTTTGAATCTTATCCTTTATCAGTTGATGAATCTTACTAAAAACCTCAGGAATTTTTTCAGGATACTTCCCTCCTGCTGTTGCCATGTGCGACCTTCCACCACCGCCACCGCCTAGTATTTTCCCGAGTGTCTTAACTAAATCACCTGCTTTTATTCCATATTTTTTTATAGTTGAATCTGCGACAACCACTACAATAAGAGGTTTATTATCACTAACTGTAGCAAGAACTCCAACACCTTCTTTAAGATTAGACCTTACAATATCTCCCATTCTCTTGAGTTCGTCAATGTTCTTCGAATCAACCTGTTGAGTGAAAATTTTAAGTTCACCTACTGATGGAGAGTTATCTATTCTCTCTTTTAGCTGTAACTCCAAACCAATTTTGCTTTGTTTCTCAAGTTCTTTATTCAGAGTTTTGACGTCTTTTAATAATCTCTCAACTTTATCTTCCAATTTATCTCTTGAAACATTTGTG
>DAOUYY010000064.1 GCA_030665885.1 Fidelibacterota bacterium | reverse complement strand
AGAGAGAGATAAAATCGGTTCACATATCCATAGAACCTGATCTGGTATTTCCGGCAGTAAGCGGCGGTGATATAGTAAAATATGGCATAAAATCTCATTTTTATTTGTTGATATCACAGAACCCCCAAAAACGGGTTCCTTATAGTGAAGACTGGATGATTCAAAATGTCCCTCTCACCCATGCTTATTTAAGACAATTTAAAGAAATTTTGCTCTCGAGGGGTTCCCGCGTTATAAGAGAATTATCAAAGAAGACAGAATTTTATGCAATGTATGGAATAGGAGAATATAGTTTTGCGAAATATCGAGTAACATGGAAACGAATGGCAGCAAAAATGTCTGCGGTTGTGTTATCAAGTATTAAAACTGATTTTGGGACAAAGTCTTTGGTTTCTACAGATACAACTGCATTCTTTGCATTGGATAACAAAGATGAGGCTCATTATCTTTGTGCCATATTAAACTCGGAACTTATTGACAATTTCATTAAAAGTTACTCATCTGCTGGAAGGGGATTTGGGGCACCATCTATTATGAGCAACTTTGCCATTCCCTGCTTCAATAACAGTAATAAAACGCATAATAAACTTGCAATACTTTCAGAGAAAGCACATGATTTGGTCAAAAGAGGCAAGAGCACAGAGGACGTTGAAAAGCAAATAAACACGGTGGTGAAAAAACTATGGAATATAAAATAATAACTCCAAGCGATTCTAAATATCCACAGAAACTTATTAAAAGGCTGGGTGATAAATGTCCCGATAAAATTTATTATAGCGGCCCATTAGAATTTCTTGACCATTTTACTATAGCTGTGATTTGTTCAGATAAAAGTGGTGGTATTGCACTGATGGAGACAAACCAGGTACTTTTTACAGTGCGGGAATACGAAATGAATTATATTGGTGGTTGGCATTCGGTAATAGAGACTGAAATTTTCAGACTGAGTTTATTTAGAAAAAACACAACAACAACTCTTTTTTCCGCAAAAGGATTAAATTTAGAAACATTTGAGTCCTTTTTGCTGGATAGGTTTTACCCACCCTTACATGAATTCCCTGAAAGAGATGAGTATTTCAGGCGTGCTAAAGATGGTGAGTTGTTAATGCTTTCCATTAGTGAACCAGATGAGACAAAACAACGGCGAAAAAATGTAATGGAGAGAAACTGGATATCATGTGCTATTGCAGACATTGTTTTTATACCTTATGGACCCAAAGGTTCGAAAACTTATACAGTGGCAAAAAGAATTTCTGAAACAAATATACCTATCTTTACAATAGATAGTGATGAATCTAAAGATCTTCAAAAACTTGGTATTCCTGAGTTCAATCGTAAGACTGTTAAGTCTTTTCTTGAGAGTAAGGGCGCAAAACTTACAGTGCCACAGACTGAGCAAAGAAAAGTTTTAGATAAATATAGATCAAAAATAACGGAACAGATGACTTTAACAAAGGGACCTGCACAAACAGAATTGAATTTTAAGAAAGAGAACAATGTTTAAAAAGGTTCTTGTTGCTAACCGAGGTGAAATTGCTGTACGTGTGTTAAGAGCATGCAGGGAGATGGGCGTTCCATCGGTAACTGTCTATTCTGATGCAGATCGAACTGCATTACATACTCGCTATGCTGATGAAGTCTATTACTTAGGTCCATCGCCAGCTACAGAAAGTTATTTAAAGATAGAAAAGATTATTGAAATTGCCAGGAAATCGAATGTGGATGCAATACATCCCGGATATGGATTTCTAGCTGAAAATCGAGAATTTGCTAGGGTCTGTGAAGAATCCGGAATAGTCTTTATTGGTCCAACATCAAAGGCAATTGAGTTACTTGGTGATAAAATTGCCTCAAAAAAGACAATGAGCGTAGCAGGTATACCCATAATTCCTGGCAGTGAAGGTGAAGTTAAAGTTGGGGAAAAGGCTGCTAAAATTGCAGAAGAAATAGGTTTTCCGGTTTTGATAAAAGCAGCAGGTGGTGGTGGTGGAAAGGGTATGCGTGTAGTTAGAGAGAAAAAAGAACTATTTAGTTCTATGAAGCAGGCAATGAGTGAGGCTAAGTCTGCTTTTGGAAATCCTATGATATTTGTTGAAAAATATCTTGAATCACCAAGGCATATTGAATTTCAGATTCTTGCTGACAATTATGGCAATGTAGTGCATTTATTTGAGAGAGAGTGTTCAGTTCAGCGTCGTCATCAAAAGTTGATTGAAGAAGCGCCCTCTGCTATAATGACATTTGAATTTCGTAGTAGGATGGGTGAGGCTGCATTGAAGGCGGTAAAGGCATCGAACTATACTAATGCTGGAACTGTCGAATTTATGGTGGATAAAGATAGAAATTTTTATTTCCTCGAGATGAATACTCGGTTGCAGGTTGAACACCCTGTGACTGAGTTAATAACGGGAATTGATATTGTAAAAGAGCAGTTAAAGATTGCCTCAGGCGAGAAGTTATCTCTAAAACAGGACGATGTTAAAATCAACGGTACAGCAATTGAATGTAGAATTTCCGCTGAAGATCCAGAGAACAATTTTGCCCCTTCAACTGGTAAAATTATTGAGCTCTCTGAGCCTGGTGGACCGGGAATACGAGTTGAAAGCGGTATCTTTGATGGATTTGAAGTTCCCGTATATTATGATCCGTTGATTGCAAAGCTTTTAGTCTGGGCGCCTACTAGACACGAATCTATAGCACGAATGAAAAGAGCACTTAGGGAATACAGAATAAGGGGTATCAAGACCTCCATTCCTTTTCATCTTTTAGTTATGGATAATTCAGGATTTATAGATGGAAATTACGATACTACATTCATTGATAAGGTTCTTGGAGGAGTAGAATACAAAAAGCAAAATTATGATATTGCGGCAATTTCATCAATAATAGGAAAAGTATTAGAAGAAAATCGAACAAGAGTTTCAGAGACAAAAAAGGAATCTTATATTAGTCCATGGAAACTATCTGCCCGCCCCGTTAAATAAGAATTATGTTTACGACATATAGAGAAAGTATCTTAATTAAAAGTTTAATTCAGTCAAGAATTATAAATTTCGCTATATTTAACGGGGCAAGCCCAATTAAATAAGAATGAGAATTACGATAGATAGATCAAATAGTTTATCAAAAGATTTATAAAGTATGGCATATATAGTTAAAGTAGATAATAGGGAATTCAAGGTAGACCTGGAAAAAGACGGTAGAGATTTTAGGGTCTACTTAGACGGTAAAGATAGGATTGTTGAAGTAGTAAGTGAAAAAGGTACTCAATTAACTTTAATTATTGACAACAGATCATTCAATATAACTTTGGAATCAGATGGCCAAATTTTGGTTAACAATGAAGCATATTCAATAGAGATAACCGATGAGCAGATTCAAAAATTTATTAAGGTAAGTGCGAAAAAAATTCATGAGAAAGAACTTGCGATAAAAGCACCAATGCCTGGATTAATAGTAGAAGTATTTGTTAAAGAAGGTGATCCAGTAAATATGGGGCAGGGCCTTCTTGTAGTGGAAGCAATGAAGATGCAGAATGAAATGAATGCGCCGAGGGATGGGATTGTAAAGAAGGTTCTTGTTAAAAAAGGGCAGTCGGTTAATAGTGGAGATGCATTTTTAGTAATTGAGTGAAATTCTAAGTGCTAAATTTAAAAATCTAATAAAAAGAAAGAATTATTTCCAAATTAGAATTTAGGATCTATTCAGAGTATGTTGATTTCCCCAGATAATATAAAAGATTTTAATTATGAGCATGATCTCGGAAATCCCGGTGAATTCCCATTCACACGAGGTGTATATTCCACAATGTATACCAGTCGTCTCTGGACGATGCGTCAGTATGCAGGTTTTGGAACAGCAGAAGAATCGAATCGTCGGTATAAATATCTGCTAAAACAGGGACAGACTGGTTTATCTGTCGCATTTGATTTACCAACACAAATGGGTTATGACTCAAATCATCCTCTTGCCGAAGGTGAGGTTGGCAAAACTGGCGTTGCTATTGATACACTGGAGGATATGGAGATACTTTTTCATGGAATTTCTTTAGATAAAGTCAGTGTTTCTATGACGATCAATTCTACCGCAGCAATTCTCTTAGCAATGTATATCGCGGTAGCTGAAAAACAGGGAATACACAAATCAATACTTGCAGGAACTGTTCAGAACGATATTTTAAAAGAGTATATAGCAAGAGGGACTTATATTTACCCACCGGCTGCATCAATTAAGATCGCAGTTGATATCATAGAGTATTGCAGTAAAGAATTGCCCAAATGGAATACAATTTCTGTTTCAGGTTATCATATACGAGAGGCTGGCGCAACTGCTGCACAGGAGATTGCATTTACTCTGGTAAATGGTATGACCTACGTTCAATATGCAATTGAAAGAAGCAATCTTAATGTTGATTCATTTGCACCCCGTCTCTCTTTTTTCTTTAATGTCCATAACGATTTCTTCGAGGAAATAGCAAAGTTCAGGGCAGCAAGGAGAATATGGGCAAGAATAATGAAGAACAAATTTAAGGCGCGAAACCCTAAATCATGTATGTTGAGATTTCATACACAAACTGCTGGTTCAACACTTACCGCTCAAGAGCCTAATAATAATGCGATACGGGTGGCTTTTCAAGCTCTTGCGGCGGTTCTGGGTGGAACACAGAGTCTTCACACGAATTCATTCGATGAGGCGTTGGCTTTGCCTACTGAAGACTCAGTAAAATTGGCTCTACGTACACAGCAGATTATAGCTTATGAAACCAGAATCCCTGAGGTTATAGATCCATTAGGTGGATCCTATTATCTCGAATTTTTAACAAGTAAATTGGAGAAAGAGGTTAACAAATATTTAGAGAAGATTGTGGCAATGGGTGGTACACTGGCAGCAATAGAGAATGGGTATTTTCAAAAAGAGATACACCGGAGTGCGTACCAGTACCAAAAAGCAATTGAGAATGCAAAAATTAATGTTGTAGGGGTTAATGTGTTTATGACAGAAAAATCAACAAATAAGTTTCCAGTTCTAAAGGTCACATCAAAGATTTTAAAGAAGCAAATTCGTAGAATAGAAGATATAAAGCGAAGAAGAGACAGTACAAAAATTAAGACTTTATTGAATAATCTAAAGAGATCTGCAATAGACAATTTGAACTTAATTGATCCGATTCTAAGATGTGTAAAGGAATATGCTACGATAGGTGAGATATCTGATATATTAAGAGAGGTTTATGGAAAATATAAAGAGAAGAATATTTTATAAATGCCTAAATATTCAAACATCTTAATTGCTAAAGAACAAAAGTGAGATGCAGAATGTGTGATGAATCAAATGGAAGAGTTTATAAAAATCTTGTTAACTATAACAAACACGTTCCGTACAAAGATTTTAGATATTCAAGCCATTCAGAGTGGGTGTACTTAAGGGGAATTTAGGCATTTTGGAATTTTTGATTTTTAGGAATTTGTGTTAGAAAAGGAGGTTAAATGATTTTTGGTGTTCCTAAGGAAATTTCGCCCTTTAAAGAGACTCCTGAATTCAGGGTAGGTCTCTCGCCAATGGGAGTGAAAGAGTTATTATTGTATGGTGCAAAAGTTTATGTTGAAAGTAAAGCTGGTGAAGGTGCTGGTTTTACTGATATTGATTATGAGAAGGCAGGAGCAACAATTGTATACTCAAAGGAAGAGGTATATCTAAGAGCAGATATTGTTTTAAAGGTGCGCAGACCTCAGCAAGAAGAATATTCTTGTATTAAAGAAGGGCAGACAGTAATGGGGTTTATCCATCTGGTAACGGCTCGTAAAGAATTCATTCGTGTGGTCAAGGATAAAAAAGTCGTCTTGGTGGGCTATGAAATAATACAGAAGGATGATGGTAGGTTGCCTATAGTAATTCCTTTTAGTGAAATGGCTGGTAGGCTCTCTGTTCAAATAGCTGGAAGATTACTAGAATCTCCACATGGCGGTCGTGGTATTTTACTTAGTGGTATACCTGGCATACCACCTGCAGAGATTGTAATTCTTGGTGCTGGAACATTAGGTTTAAATGCGGCAAGGAGTTTTGCTGGCATGTGTACGAATGTTTATGTATTGGATATTTATCGTGATAAACTAGAAAGACTCGCTTGCTTTACAGGTAGTACCCGAGTTACTACGATGTTTGCTACTAGGCATAACATCGAAAAGCTAGTCAAATTTGCTGATGTAATAATAGGAGCAGTTTTAGTGCCTGGTGAGAGGTGTCCGGTTTTAATAACAAAAGATATGGTTGAGAGTATGAAAAAGGGCGCTGTTATAATAGATTTTGATATTGATCAGGGAGGATCAATTGAGACTGCAAAGATTTCTCCAAGCGGAAATTTTATTTATACTGTTAATGATGTAATTCATTTTTGTATGCCAAATGCTACTACTCTAGTAGCACGTACAGCAACTCATGCCTTAACTTCAAGTATTTTTCCATATCTCAAAATAATAGCTCAATCGGGAATTGAGCGTGCAGTTGCTGAAAATTCAGACCTCAATAGAGGGATCTATGCAGAGAAAGGTAAGATAAGAGAGGAATTCTTGTAATGAGCTGGTACGACGAATATAAGAAGAAGAAAGTGAGTACGCAGGATGCTGTTTCAGTAGTAAAAAGCGGGGATCGTGTTTATGTTAGTGGAAACGCGGCTACACCATTTAAATTAGTGGAGGCATTGGCACACAGGAAGGATGAGCTCCAAGACGTAGAGATAGTACATGTCTTGCTGCTGGGTGATGATCCATTATCAAAGCCTGGTATGGAGGGACACTTTAGACATAATTCCCTTTTCGTAGGTCCAGGTGATCGTGCTGCTGTAAATGAAGGTAGAGCAGATTATATTCCGGTATTTCTTTATGAAATTCCCCAACTTTTTTATTCACAACAGTTACCTATAGAAATTGCATTTCTACATTTGTCACCCCCTGATGAGCACGGCTTTATGAGTCTTGGTGTAGAATGCCTGACTTCAAAGGCTGTGGCTGAAACCGCAAAGATTGTTGTGGCACAGGTTAATGATAAGATGCCTAGGACTTTAGGTGATTCTTTTATTCATGTTTCTCGTGTATCTAAGATTGTTGAAACCTCTGTAGATCTTCCAACACTGGAGCAGATCCCTTTTACTGAGGTAGAAAAGAGAATAGGTTCTTATATTGCAAGTTTAGTTGAGGATGGTTCAACTTTACAATTAGGAATAGGTGGTATACCAAATGCAGCTTTAAATGCAATGCATGATAAGAAAGATCTAGGTGTTCATAGTGAGATGGCTTCAGATAGTATGATGCAGGCGATCGAGGCGGGAGTAATAACTGGAGCCAAAAAGACACTACATCCTTATAAGGTTGTCTGTACTTTTTTTCTTGGTACAAAGAAATTGTATGAGTTTGTTAATAATAATCCCGTTTTCGAAACTCATCCTACGAACTATACAAATCATCCGTATATTATTGGTAAGAATGATAAAATGATTGCAATAAATTCGGCAGTTGAAGTGGACTTAACAGGTCAGGTTTGTTCAGATTCAATAGGTACAAGAATCTACTCAGGGTTTGGTGGGCAGGTTGATTTTATTCGTGGTGCAGCTCAATCAAAAGGTGGCAAGCCAATAATCGCACTATCTTCTACAGCAAAGGGTGGAAATATTTCTAAAATCGTACCAACTCTAAAGGTTGGTGCAGGAGTAGTCACTACTCGAGCAGATGTTCATTATGTAGTCACCGAACATGGGATTGCCTATCTTCATGGAAAAAATCTACGTCAACGTGCTGAGGCACTTATTAATATCGCTCACCCTGATTTCCGTCCAATGCTTGAAGAAGAGGCAAAAAAGAGGAAATTATTATGAGTGTGGGTTCTATGAAACTTGATCATATTGGAATTGCGGTCAGAAGCATTGATGAATGTCTGAAGATCTGGCAGGATATCCTCGGGCTGCAATTGAACATGGTTAAGAATATACCACAACAAAAGGTAAAGGTGGCAGTATTAGACCTTAAAAATATAAAAATTGAGTTATTGGAAGCGACAGAAGAGGAAAGTACCTTGGATAAATTTATCGAGAAGAGAGGCGAGGGTTTACACCATCTCTGTTTTGAAGTTAAAGAAATTGAAAGTGTACTCTCAGATATAAAAGAGCAAGGTGTGAGACTGATTGATAATGTTCCTAGAATAGGTGTTTCCGGTAGAAAGATTGCTTTTATTCACCCTAAAGATATGGGTGGTGTGCTAATTGAACTAAGTGAGAAAGATTATAAAAATTAGAAGGAGGAATAATGCATATTGAGACCAATATTGTACATGGTGGACAACATCCTGATAAATTGACCGGTGCTCTTTCACCGCCAATTTATCAGACATCAACTTTTGCTTTCCGTGATGCTGATCATGGAGCGCGGTTGTTTAAAAGGGAAGAAGAGGGGTACATCTATACTCGTTATAGGAATCCAACTATTGACCTTCTGGCAGATAAAATTGCACTGTTGGAATCTGCTGAGGCAGGATTGGTATTTGCTTCTGGACTTGCAGCTATATTCAATGTTATAGTTACTCTTGTAAAGTCGGGTGAACATATAGTTTCTGATGATACGATTTATGGTGGTACCTTTGGTCTTTTTAAGAATATTTTCCCCAAATTGGGTATTGATGTAACATTTGTTGATACAGTGAATAGAGATAAATTGACTTCTGTAATTAGAGACAATACTAAATTGGTCTTTATAGAAACCCCGGCAAATCCTACGCTAAAAATTATTGATATTGCCAAGTGTGTAGAAGTTGCTCATAGTAAAAATGTAGATTTATGTGTTGATAACACATTTCTTACTCCATATCTACAGAAGCCAATTGAGCTTGGGGCAGATATTGTCGTTCATTCTGCGACTAAATATTTTGGTGGTCACGGTGACATTATCGGTGGTATTGTCGTTGGGGGGAAAATATTTATGGAAGAGTTATGGAAAAATGCTAAGGATATTGGTGCTTCAAATTCTCCATTTAATGCCTGGCTTGTTCTAAGAGGATTAAAGACTCTGGCAGTACGAATGGACAGGCATTGCGAGAATGCAGAGAAAATTGCTGAATACCTTTCTAAACACAATAAGATTGAAAATGTTTACTATCCTGGATTGTTTTCACATCCCGGACATGAAATAGCAAAAAAGCAGATGAGCAAATTTGGAGGTATGCTTGGATTTGATTTAAAAGGAGGAAAAGAGGCGGGTAAAATACTTATGAATTCAGTAAAATTGTGTATTCTTGCTGTTAGCCTTGGCGATGCTGATACATTAATCGAACATCCTGCGTCAATGACCCACTCGACATATAGCGATGAAGAACTGCTCCAGCGTGGTATAAAACCTGGTTTCGTTAGAATATCTGTGGGTCTTGAGAACGTTAACGATCTTATTGAGGATTTAGAACAAGCACTTAATGTGATATAAATAGTAAGCAATAAGTACTTTAATTTAGCACATTTGAATCTTAGATTTGTTTGGAATTTAGATATTTGGACATAGGATTTGCCGAAAGGAAGGAGGATTGATGGTAGGAATTATTGGCTATGGCTCTTATTTACCAAGGTATCGGATTAAGGTTGAGGATATTGCCCATCAGTGGGGTAGGGATCCTGAAACAATTAAGCGAGGATTACTTCTAAAAGAAAAAACTGTTCCAGGTCTGGATGAGGATACGATAACAATCTCAGTTGAGGCAGCCAAAAATGCTCTAAAACGTGCAGATATTGACCCTAAAGAGATAGGAGCTCTCTATATCGGTTCAGAATCACACCCTTATGCTGTGAAACCATCAGGGACAGTAGTGGCGGAGGCATTAGGTATTGTTCCTGATGTTCATACTGCTGATTATGAATTTGCCTGTAAAGCAGGGACTGAAGCGATGTTTGTTGCTTATAGTCTTGTTAAAGCTGATGTTGTAAAATATGCAGTTGGTATTGGAGCAGATACCTCGCAAGGAGCTCCAGGTGATGCTCTGGAATTTTCGGCATCGGCTGGAGGTTCTGCCTTCATATTCGGAAAAGAGGGCGTAGTTGCTGAAGTGTTGGAAACATTTTCTTACACAACTGACACTCCCGATTTCTGGAGAAGAGAAGGTGCCTTCTATCCACTGCATGGAGGTAGATTTACAGGAGAGCCTGCATATTTCAAACATATTTTGGGAGCTGGTCGAGCGATTTTAGAAAAGAGTGGATATACAGCGTCAGATTTTACATATGTAATATTTCATATGCCCAATGGAAAGTTCCCTTTAACAGTAGGGAAGAGATTGGGATTCAAAAAGGAGCAGATGGAGCCAGGCTGGATTGTAAATCTAATGGGGAATACATATTCGGGTTCGTCACCCACTGGTTTCTCAGCTACACTTGATGTTGCTAAACCTGGAGATTTGATATTGTTGGTTTCTTTTGGATCAGGAGCAGGCAGCGATGCTTTTATATTCAAGGTGACAGAGCAAATAGATGAAGTAAGGGATAAAGCAGAGAAAGTTAGAGATATGCTTGAGAATAACCGCATTTATTTAGATTATGGTCAATATGCGAAATTCCGCGGTAAAATCGTTATGAATGAATAGAACTTCAGCAACTAAGGCTCCAAGACACAAAGAATAAATGCATCAGTTTAGCTATATGAAATTGACTATGAAAGGAATGTATCAGAATGGAAAAGCAGGGGCAGGGTGAAACAAAGGAAACATGAATTTTTTCTCTCTCCTCTCAAAGGTCCTTCAGCTCCTCTGCTGCTTTTTAACTTCAGATGGCTAAATAGCTACAGGTAAATATGTATTTTAACCTTTGTAGAAAA
>DAOUYY010000011.1 GCA_030665885.1 Fidelibacterota bacterium | reverse complement strand
AAGCAGAAACTCAATATTCCTCTCCCATGAATAATCAGGATAGGTCCATGGTAAAAACTTAAATTTTCCATGTTCATAAATAATAGTAACCTCAGCGAATATACCCTTGCCAACATGTACTCTATGAGAAAAATTCTTTGTTGAATAAAGAACCAATTTTGACGGTTCCAAATATCCGGGGTCGATATTCACCGATCGTGATTTGTTATGCTTGTCCTCTGTAGAAATTTCAATACCGTTTGACCAAACTTTCACATCGTGGAAATTCTCAAGAACCCGAGGCTCGCGAAATACAAACATCTGCTTTTGCAAGTCCAGGCCGAATTCTTCTTCATAATAGTCGGTAAAATCTGATACTTTATAAACTGGTCCAAAACCCAGTATTTCTCCAAATCTTTTTTTAAGCTGGTTTACTATCTGTCCATAATGACCTTCAGAAGTAAACATCAATGCGAAAAAAGGATGTGCTTTTAGTGAAGGTTTAATTTCTCCCATTCTTAGCCTCTATTAATTTAAAATTCGTCTTTTCACGTTCCACTTCTCACTTTTTCATTCAAATGATTAGAAATTTGCCTAAGCTCAGCGAACTTTTCAACAGGAAAATCCTTATTTCTGCATGGATACAGCGTATTATTAGTCAAAAGCGGGTCCATATCATCATAAACATAACCCATCTCCTTTGCCCGTTTCCATTCAACTGTCCCCGGAATAGGCGAAAAGGAGGCAAGCCGCGATATTGCTTCTGCATCAGCAACAAATTTTAGGCTTTCTTTCACATGATTATAGGTTTGTCTCGGAAGTCCCATAACTAAATATACCTCAATATCACTACGATTAAAACCCGCTGCCTCAAGATTTTTCATAGCAGTAAGGAAATTCTCCATTGAAACCTTTCCCGAAGAAGCTTTTTGCCATTCGGGAATAATGGATTCAAGACTCAACCTGATAGTTTTAAATCCGGCTCTTTTCATCAATTCCGCTAAATGTTTATCGATCTCTTTTGTAAAAAGACCATTCGGAGTGTGAAAATTGACATTTGCTCCCGAATCAATCACACCTTCCAAAACTGGAACAATATGCCTGTCTCTATTTGCAAAAAGAGCATCATCATAAAAAGCAAAATTCTTCACTCCAAATCTACCATGAACCTTAGCGATCTCCTTAATAACATCTTCAGTATCTCTCTGAATAAAATGTGGATGTAAAATTCTCGTTGCGCAATATGTACATCTGAAAGGACATCCTCTTGATGTCATAATAGGAACTGCCTTTAATTCAGAATATAATTCCCACGGTAGAATTCCGCCGTCATCAAAATCAGGAATATCGTAATAATCACGTGGTATTTTAAAAAGCGAATCAAGAAGAAATAACGTCTTCTTCTCACCATATCCTGTGATCAGGTAATCAGGCGAAATCACTTTTTTAGCATGGTCAGTGTAGAGAGTAACATAAATTCCGCCAAGTATTATTGGTTTTTCAGGATAAACATTTCTCAACACTTTCACGGTCTCTTGGATCCCAGGGTACCAGTAAGTCATGTGAGAAGTTACAAGAATTGCATCAGGGATTTCAGCATTCGATAATGCCTCAAGAAATTGATTTTTAGTAGCACCGTAAAGTCCATATCGTCTTGGAACCCATGAAAGCAGCGGTGGTTTTGTGATAATAGTTTTCCTGTATTTCCCTTTACCATTTGAAGATTTATTGTTTTTTTTCTCACCCCATTTCGCTCTGTCCAGTAAGTCAATCAAATCTATTTCGTAGCCATATTTTTTCAAAAACTTGCCAATATAAAGCAAACCAAGTGGCTTAGCCCACAAATCAAAAGCAGCAAAATCGGCGATCCAGGGATTTACAAGAAGCAAGCGGCGAACCTTCATATGAGAATCTATAGATGACAATGGTTTAAATCAAAGAATAATAGATATAAGGCAAAGGTAGAGGAAATTGACCTTTAAATAGCATAAAGGTTTACCACTGATAATATTTAACCTACTTCCATCGCTGTTCCTAAAAAAATAAATATTTGAATTTGACAACAATCTAATTAGAGTCTGTCCACAAACCCGTTTCTGTCCGGCGACTGCCGGACTAAACGGGTTTTATGGACATTTACTGTGAAAGAACTAAGAGTTGACTTTATGGACAAACACTAATTAGATTAAAATTATGAATAATGAAATGAAACCATCTTCATATATTCCAATCTACTCCAAGAAAAAATGCCATTGATCACTTTGTGAACATAATTATTTTTTAAGTTATATCAGATCACTAAATCTCTGTTACAAATGCCCTTTTAACAGATTATAAAGAGTTTATTTATTAAAAAATCAAACATTATTAAAAAACTCTGAATTAATACACAACTACAATCTGGAAGTTTTCAGAAATATCCTCTAAAAATATAATTGAAATTTATATCTTTTTTAGTAAAATTACGTATAATATGTTTACTTGGAAAATTTAGGTAGTGAAATTAAATAGAAAGAGAGTGTTGTTTTCTGTTTTAAATTGGGGATTGGGTCATGCTACACGATCTATCCCTTTAATTAAAGCATTGAAGAAAAAAAACGAGTTGTTTATAGCATCGACCGGGCGATCTTTAATATTATTAGAGCAAGAGTTCCCTGAAATAAAATTCTTTGATCTTCCGGACTATAAAGTTCGTCACACTAAAAACGGATTTTTACTAATACCGTTCTTAGCACTTCAAGTTCCGTTTATTTTGTTTCGTATAATAAAAGAAATAATCCAGACGGAAAAACTCGTTAAAAAGTACAATATCGATCTGATAATATCAGATAATCGTTATGGTGTTTTTTCAAGATTTATACCCTCATTTTTTATAACTCATCAACTCCGATTCAAACTACCTAAAGTTTTAAAAAAATTTGAATTTTTAAGTGAATGGTATAACCGTCTGTTTTTCAAAAGATATAAGCGAATTTTTATAATTGACTCAAAAGAAAATCAAAGTTTATCAGGAGAACTATCCAATAAGGGAAAAATAACTCATCACAATAAGCTGGTATATCTTGGTATTTTATCAAGTATTACCCGTAATAATCAAAGTAATCCTATAAATGCTATTGATGTACTATTTTCTATTTCTGGCCCCGAACCACAACGCACGTACTTTGAAAAAACTATCTTAAATCAGATAAATAAAATTGACGGAAGGAAAGTGGTCGTATTGGGCAAACCAGACGATACTTCTTCATATAAAAGACTAAATGACTTAGAAATTTACTCCCATGTTTCAAGAGAAAAAATGAGTGAATTAATGAATCGAGCAAAATTGATAGTCTCTCGTTCCGGTTACTCTACAGTAATGGAAATCGTAGCGTTAGGTAAAAAGGCACTTTTAGTTCCTACACCTGGACAAACGGAACAAGAATATCTTGCTGACTATTATCAATATAAAGGACTATTCCATATTGCAAGTCAGAAAAACCTTGATCTGAAAAAAGAAATTGGTATAGCCCAAAATTTTGGTGTCTCTAATCTCTCCGGTATTCACATCAATGATACCGAAAAATTTTTGAAATTCACTGGAGAATAGAACAGGTTTACATATCTCGAAAAATCATTAAGGCTGCATGTTATTAAATGCTATAAACATAATCCTACTAGTTAGCTCAATAGTATATTTTGGATACATTTTGTATTTTTTCATCGGATTGCAAAGATTGAAACCTACTAAATTAAGAAATAGCGAAGATCTGCCGAAATTATCTGTAATTGTAGTTGCTAGAAATGAAGAGAAAACTATCAAGCAAACACTCAGATCTCTAGCTGAGCAAAACTATCCAATTTTTAAATATGAAATTATAGCAGTTAACGATCGATCAGAAGATGCTACGGGAGAAATACTCTGCAAATTGAAAAACGAAATTTCAAATCTTAGTATTATAAATATCAAAGAAAAAGTCATGAATATTTCACCTAAGAAATATGCTCTTCGGAAAGCAGTAAGTACTGCCAAAGCGAATTTCATTGCTACAACTGACGCTGACTGCGTACATGATCCGAACTGGTTGCGCAGTTATGCATCGCTCATCGTTGAAGATCTCGGTGTGGCAACTGGGGTCACAAGGTTCTACAAAGAAAGTTATGAAACCGGTTTTGAAAAAATTTGGCAGGAAATGCAATACATTGAGTACCTTTCACATCATATCGTAGCAGCAGGATCCATAGGACATAATAAAGGTTACACATCTAATGGCAATAATCAAATTTTCAATAAAATCCTCTATGAAAGATATGGAGAAAGGACACTCAGAGATAACATCATTTCAGGGGATGATTTCTTTTTAATCCAAGCTGCAGAGAAATATAACTATAAATTAAAATTTAATATCAGTCCGGAAGCTGTGGTTAAAACTTTACCCCAACAAACATTGAGACAAGTTATCAATCAGAGAGCACGATGGGCATCGAAAGTAGGAAATGCATCGAAATCAGTTATGACATTTTCCATCAATACATTTGTTCTCTACTTGGGAATTACATTGTATCCTCTATTTTTAATTCTTGAACCCAAATATTTGAATGTTCTTTTCTTTCTTATAATGATTAAAATATTTTCAGATACACTTTACATTCTATATGGATTTAAAAAAATGAAAATCAAATTTAATCCTAAATATTATTTGCTAATGGAGTTGATTCATGCACCATTCATTATTCTCTGTACGTTAAAGGGATTTTTTATTGGATTTTCCTGGAAGGGATCAAAATATGATAAATTCGTAAAGGGGCAGACAAAAAATAAATGAAACAATTATTGTAAGATAGATAATTGAGCAAACGATTCTAAAAATAAAACTAGCGTCATATATGCACAATGAGTTTTGGCATCAGGTTAAGTAAATTTTAATTTGTTAAATGAAAGTTAAATCAATCAGGAAGTTGAAACTTGTGAGATATTTAAAAATTCTTAGGTACACTTTTTTTAATTATTTCGAGGAAAAATATCCTTTCTATGCATCTTTCAAGGTGACATCTAAATGTCATTTTAGGTGTAAATTTTGTGATATGCACCTTTACCAAAAGCCGGATCTGTCCTTAGAAGATTGTAAAAATATAATTCAAAACTTAGGGAGGAGCTCAATATTTTTACTTTCTCTTGAAGGTGGTGAACCTCTAATTAGAGAAGATATTGAGGAACTACTCTTTGAAGCAAATCAACAGCCATTTTATTTGCTGTTTACGACAAGCCAAAAGAATATTCTTGATTATCCATGGGATAAGTATGAGAAATATATTGATTTTCTGCATATATCAATTGATGAAGGTCATAATAATTTAGAACTATTCGACTTGCTACCTGAAATCAACAAGTATAATATGATTGTGTGTATTCAAACAGTTGTTGCAGAAGAAGATCGAATGTTTATAGAGGAAAAAGTAAGGAAATGCTATGACGTAGGATGTAAAATTCTTATTATGCCCGCAGTACATTTAAATGGTATAAAAAATTACTTTCCTGACTTTGATAGATTTGAGAAAAGTGTCATAGAACTTAAAAGAAAATATCCCGATACAATTACTACACCTGACTCATATTTCAGACAGGTGAAAAAGAAAAAAGGTGGCTGTAGTCCCAGTTCTATAATAATAGATTCAGATGGAGGACTATTTTATCCCTGCAGAACTTTACTGAAGAAGACGATAAAACTTCAAGATGATGATCTCATGTCCTTTCTTAGTTCAGAGGAAGCTAGAAAGGAGAGAAAAATGATGTCTGAGTGTAACCGTCAATGCGGTTGGTATCAATATTTCGCTACATCTCGATTTAGTTCTTTTGCGGATGTCAGAGATGCTGCCACTCCTTATTTAAAAGAATTTGCTAGAGGTAAAAGGTGTTAATCAATGGAATTCAATAAAATTGCTTATCATATCTCATGAATAAAATCAAAGTCGCGATAGTTATACTATCTATTTTTTTGTATCAGCTGTTGTTTGCAAGTCAATTACACGTACCTATAATTGACCCTATTTATTTATATCTTGATAAAATGGCTACTTCAGGATTGTTGCCAGGGTATTTAAATGACACTAAGCCCCTCAACCGTGATCGTATTGCCCAATTATTAGTAGAATTAAACAACTATCGTGTAGAATTAAGTGCTGTGGACATGCAAATCCTTGATGAATACATAGCCGATTATCGATTTGAGTTAGGTAATCTCAAACATTTCAGGTTAGTGGAACCTGATCAAAAAGTTTATTTTGCATTGAGTTCGATAAAAAATATTAAAGAGGGCATAAAGGATATTTTTATTTACCAGCCTAAACAAGAAGATCAACACATTCTTGTTTATGAAACCGACAATGAATTTGTTTGGATAGATTGGGATGAAATGGTGCGATATGAGATGAAAAATGATATTGGTCGTATTATCACTCAAGATGCAATAAGATTTTCCTCTCAGATAGGAAAAAATTTCTGTGTTTATTTTGACGGCTATCGTTATCTGCAGCTGCAAAGGGAAGGTTTTAATGAACCGGCAGATGAATTTAAAGGCGGTCTTTTTCCTACACATGATGAGGGAGTGAAGTTTCACTCTTTCGATTATTCAAGTGCTTATCTTCAACTTACCTCAAAAATAGGTTGTTTTGAGATTGGAATAGAACCACTTCATTGGGGAAATAGTGAAAATTCTATGATATTATCAAGTAATGCTGCACCTTTCCCCTTTATAAGCTGGCGGAAACAATTCCATAGATCAATTTTTACTTTTTTTCATGGTTCACTGATGCCGTCGGAATTTGAAAGAGATTCTGTTACAAATGAAAAAATCTATGCTCAAAAATACATTGCTGCACACAGGTGGGAAGTGGAATTATCAAAAAAACTTCATTTTGCATTTTCGGAACTCTATTTTTACGGGAACCGAAACCCGGAATTAGTCTATCTGGTACCGACTGTTGTTTTATGGCCAACTCAACATAATTTAAATGATAGAGATAATGCTACAATGGCATTGGAATTAGAATATTTTCCATTCAAAGGATGGAAGATATATGGAACGTTATTTCTAGATGAATTACGACCATCAGAGCTTTTTAGTCAATGGTGGGGAAATAAACATGGAGTACAAGCGGGAATTCATTTTGTCCCGAATATCAAAACAATTTCTACTGATTTCCGGGCAGAATTTACTGCAATAAGACCGTGGACATATACACACAAATATTACTACAATTCCTACACTCATAATGGTGTTGATCTGGGATTTTATGGAGGTCCAAATTCTCAACTTTTAAGTTTAGAAAACCGGTTGTGGTTGACTAAAAAGCAAACATTTTTCATTAAATGCTATCAATTTAAACACGGACAGGATTTTGATGACCCTTCTAATGAGAATTACTTCCCCGTAGGGGGTAATTCCAACCAAAACTATAATGAGAGAAATCATAAATACGACAACTCAACAAAGTGGTTGATGGGAAACGTTACGACTATAAGAGCACTTGATTTGAAATGGCATTATCAATGGCGAAATGAAATCTGTTTCGAAATTTCTTACAGGAAACAATGGGTAGACTCAAAAGCAAATGATTTCATATCCTTTCAAATTCACCTGGATTATTAATTAGATTTCCATCAAGGAGCAAAAGTTGAGTCAATATTCTGAATGTAAAAAGAGCAGATTCAATATTTTTCCACTCTTAAGATTATTGTTTTCTGGTATATTACTATATCTTATATTTTCCAATCTTGATATAGGTATTGTCAGTTTATTTCATAATAATACTAAATTATGGATATTACTATCCATCATTTTTCTGGGAGTTTTGCAATGGCATATCGAATTTTTACGTTTTCATCTTGTTATAAAGCCTTGCCTCAAACAAGTTGATTTTAAAAAATTAGTTCAGGTTTTCTTTATAGGATACACCTTTAGATTCATTCTACCGGGAGGGCTGGGTGAAATCGGTAAAATGCTTTTTATTCCAGGTACTTATACTTATAGACTTTCTGTATATTGTCTGGAAAAGATTATTTATGCCCTTTCAATACTTTTTATGCTTGGATTTGCAGGCTTTTATATATTTCCAGCGAAAGGATACTATATATTATTATTGCTACTAATAATTCCTGGAGCAATTATTGCATTTATTTTTATGACTAAAGAAAGATATCTGAAAAAAATCATTTTGTCAAATTATCCTTATAAAAAATTGATCTTTCAGCTTGCAATTTTATCCCTGTTTCAGTTAGGAATCATAATCAGTCAATATTGGCTCTTGTTATATGAATATGGAATTTCTTATATAAGTACAGCAGCAGTCGTAATTATAATTCTATCTGTAATCATGATACCTGTAACCTTCGCTGGATTGGGATTACGGGAAATGACAGCTTTAAAACTATTTTCAATCTATGATATACCTGCAGGAATAGGAGCTACTGTTCCCTTACTGGTTTTTATGGTAAACATCATGATACCAGCAATCATTGGGGGAATAGTTTTGTTTTTTACTAAATTAAAAGTAGAAAAAATTTCTAATAATGACGATGAATCTATAAAAGCCAGGATAAATAAAATTATGTGGAATCCACTGCCCTGGTTCAATAAAAGGAAAACATGTAGACCCACAAACTAAAATGAATTTTTATGATAATGTGGCATGATAAAAAATCTGTTTTTTAAGCGTATTCAATGTTGAAATTAGATAAAACAGTAATATAATGATTATCAGCATAGCAACTATATTGCTGGGCATTGGTTATTTTTCCCTCATAGGTATTATCTCGTGGGCACTTTTAAAGTTACATCACTACAATTCAGACGATGCTCTAACAGTTTCTATCATTGTCGCCTCTCGAAATGAAGAATCTGTAATAATTAATCTTCTGGATAGTCTAACTAAAATAAAATATCCCGAAAAAAAGTACGAAATAATACTTATTGATGATGATTCAAGCGATAACACTTACTCAATTATGAATAACTATGCTAAAAAGCTCTCTAATTGGAAAGTATTACAGCACAAGAAAAATGAAACCTCCCTTAGGGGAAAGAAAGGTGCACTTACCTTAGGAATACAAAACAGCAAAGGTGATATCATTATCACAACGGATGCGGATTGTATTGTCCCGCCAAACTGGGTAAAAAGCATGGTTTCTTGTTTTAAGGATGAAGTCGGAATGGTTCTGGGACACAGTCCGGTGGAAAAGCAAAAAGGTTTTTTTAACATTCTTCAGAGGTTTGACAGTCTCTGCGAAGCTAGTGCAGCAGCGGCAAGCACATACTTCAATAAACCATGTCATTCAAATGGAAGAAATCTTGCATTCAGAAAAAAAGCGTTCAATGAAGTCGGCGGTTACAATAAAATCTCGCAGGTGGGAACCGGAGATGACTTCTTTTTATCTCAACTATTAAGAAAATCAACAAAGTGGAAATTTATTTACAATATTGATCCTGATAGTTTTGTTTTTACTCAATCTGGTACTTTTAGCAAAGAATATTTAAACCAGCAGCTGCGACGAAACAGCAAAGCATTTTATCTAACCTTACCATTCTTTCTGATTGCCTCCTGGATATTTCTCTTTCATCTGTTCTTAGCAATATTACTGCTCTTTCCATCTATGATAAAAATATTCCTTATCTTAGTACTCATTAAATTTTTTATTGAATTTCTTCCCGTCAAACTTGGAGCAAATATCTTTAAACAAAAAAATATCTTAAAATATTACCCTTTAATGTGGTTCGTTTATCCAATTGTTATTATCGTATTCAGCCTGTTAGGGTCATTACAATTATACAAGTGGAAGTAGATAAATGCTCTATAATATTTTTGCGATTTTCTAATAGTATTAATTAAGGAGCTCAATCATGCATAAAAAAGATATGGACAAAGCAAATCTTATTGCTCAATGGGCTTTTGATACAAATCCTATCCTTGGGAGATTTCACTTATGGTTAGAAGATGTAGAAATAGAGTGGATCAGGGAAAAAACTTCGCCCCATGAGATCTCAAGTATCTCTTTTGTTGACGACAGAATGGAATGTCTGTTCGTAACAACTGCAGCAGTAACAGCTTTAGGTACAAGGCTTTTTGGGCAGTGTGGCGAGGGAAAAGGGCTTGATAAAAAAGGTTTGAATAACGTTAAAAAGAACGCCGACGCCATCTTCGCTTATGCTATGAGTGAGAGCTTGTGGTATCTTTCACGTCCACTCCCCGAAAACCACGCAATCATGGTTTCATTGGGAGAAGGACTGATGCCGAAAGTTGGCGAAACCCCCGAAATTGGTTCAAATCCGCTATTAGGTTTCGGTAGAATTTACGCCCGTCCACAAGTTGCAAAATTCTTAGAACCACGCGTCCATAAATTAATAAACTCCGATGATTATAAACTGGCTGACTATTTCAATGAGATTAATGCCACAGGGATCACTATTTGGGGAACTGCTATTGATGCACTTGGAAAATACATCGCGTTTCGCTAAAGGCGCTGATACGGGACCTATGACTGTTTTACACGTATTCGACCAACCACTTGCTATTAGTAAACCCTACGAGGGATATGTTGGAAATCTGGTGCTTCCTCAAGAAATCGTGGAAAAAGCTGCTGAAGAGTCTCTATTAATCGATTTTTTCACGCCAAGGAAAAAAGTTCTCAACGCTATTAAAGTAACCTACCCGGAAATCAAAACTGAAAACATTCATGTCTGGACTCTTCGTGGAAAGAGCCGTGAACACCGTATTGGCAAACTCTGGCAGGAATGGGAATCCATTGGGGTTAATATTATAGATGAAGGCTGGATTCTTCCAACAGGACAGCCGGCATTTACGGATTCAGGAACATATGCACCAACGTTCACTGTAGGAACCTGGAAAGACAAAAAAGACCAACTCCACCTTTTTATCATTGATGGATACGCAGCATCTGCCTAGGCAGTTCAGGCAGCGAGTCTTTACCCGATCCTCGATTTGAACGTATCTCTGACTATTTTCTCATCGAAATTTGAACTAAGCTATGATCAAGAACCGTACATCATACAACTAAATCCTGAAGATTCAGATTTTTCAAAGAAGTTATCTGCCATTTTCAAAAGAGACGTTGACGATGAAAAAATTGAAATATACAGGGACAATATTCGACAGGCAAAAAGCGCAGGTATCCCATTGAATAAAAAAGCCATTACTGCTGATGACTTTTTTCCACAAAAACAATGGCGAGTGATGGCAATTTCAGGATTCATGCTACCAGACCCATATACCAACTCAAAAGGAGTAGAGAAAATCAACGACAACACTTATAGCGTCACAGTGCGCCTTTCGACACGCAAAGGGGATAAACGCACAAGACTCACATTTCGTTTGCTTAAAGCATTTGAAGAAAGCAAACTTGTGTTTAACCCGCTTTTAAATCGCTTTATGGCAGGAGAAGATTTTCGTCATCGCCCTATAAAAATATCTGACTCTGGTCGCATCAGAAATGAACTACAGACCCTTTGTTCCGGCGCTCTTGAGTATTTCGACTCCTATAAAATCAGGGTTCATTTCGATATGATTCCTGAAGATGTTATTTCTAAGAAAAAGCAGCTCATTTTACGGAAAATTTTAGAATGGTATAAAGAAAATCATCCAATCTGGTTCAAGTGGCTGGAGTTAGGATAGAGCATTGTAAGTTCCGTCATGAGCTCAAAGCAGAACTTTTTAGTAAAAATATGATTCTTTTCATCTTCGGAAGTTTTAGATTCGTTCATCTTCTTTCAAAAAGACAGTTTTGGAGTTGTTATAATCGAAATAGTGTATTAATTCATAAACTGCAGGTATCTTAACTGAAATTCTGAAAATAGTCTCAGAAGCAATGGAATTTCTACTGAACGGAATTCTTTTAACATATTCCTGCACTAATCCTAACTCTCTGCCATATTTATATTCATATGTAAAGTTACCCGATGAATTTATTTGAATACTGCTATTTAATTTGTTCGGGACACTTATATAAAATTCACTTTCATATAGGCTTGATCCATTAAATGAATCACTCTCTACAAGATGCTTATACAGCTCATTCGCTGTATTTATTGCAGGGTCAACTAATTCAATATGCTCAGCCATGAAGATCCGGTAAATGTATTCATCATCTTCCTGATAACTGTATAAATCCTCAAGTTTCTTCCGGAAAACTTCGATATAAAATGGGTAATGAGTACAGCCCAAAATAATGGCTTTCAGAGGTCTTGCCACTGGTGTTTCCCTTATCTTTTCCAGTAGGGAAACCAGATGGTATGAGATGTAATTATCAACAGAATTTATCTGCAAATTTTTCGGGTATTCGCTATCTCCCTCGAAAAGCATTCTGTTGTCGCCCCAATCGAAATTATATCGCTGCAACATTGACAATAATATCTTTGTCTCGGGATGATTTTCAGATGGTCCTCTATACTCTTTTCTGGGCATGGTAGCAAATGGTTCAATATATTCATTTGTACCATCAATAGCACCAGCCAGTCCAATTCCTGCTTGTTGAAAAGTCAGAATCTCACCAGTATATTTCATCTCATCCTTCTGGGCTCTTAGTGCTTTTAAATACCCCTCTGATGAAACAGTGCCGGCTGTAGCTATAATACCTATACTCCCATCTTCATTTCTTGCAAATAGTTGCAAGACGCCCTTTACCCCAGCATCTATAACACCTATCACCTTTATATTGAGGTCTGCACTTTCTATAAACTTCTCAATTTCCGTTTTCCCGTAGGCTGTTGCCGTATTACAGGCGATAACTATTGCTTTTATTGACGACTTATCACCTTTATATGTGCTATCATCCCCAGATAGATAGTATTTATTTCCAATCAAAAACTGTGCATCTTTAATTATATGCTCCCTTAAAAGACAAGTTTTACTTTCCTTTGGATAATTACCATAGGGCATATTCGCCTGATCACCGAGATAAATAAAATATTCTTCACAGAAGTCTCTGAGTCCATCACCTTTTCCTTCAAATGAGTGAGTCCTGTTATTATATTGATCAAAATTAACAATTGCATCCAGAACTGTAAGACCGCCTGTACCTGAATCAAATACTCCAATAGGCAACATTTTATTATTTTCAGGATAATTTTGTCTATCTAAATAGAAAAAACTATTCTTATTATTTAATATATTATCAACAATACTACGTCGCTTTGTATGCCGATTCATCTGACACTGAATGAATTGAACAGAGACTATAAAGATAAAAAACCAGCTTCCTATTTTTTTCAATATCCCCATAATATACTTCATATATTATACCGTTGATTACCTACTAATAAATTAATATATAGATTATACCGTTGATCAAAACATAAAGTATTTTTGTAATTACTCGTGTTAATTCGTGTTTAATTTTCATTTATTACCCCATTTCAAACGATTACCCCAGAAACTGAGCATTCCCATAAAAACCACATAAGGCATCTGAAAAATATACCACAGGAAAAATGTTCTACGGAGATCACGGCGATTATAAACATCTGTCGCTTTTAAGAATAAAATCCCTTCTCCTAAAAGCTTAAGTCCCAGAAAGAACAGGAGCGGCTTTAACACACTAATACCCAAAAACAAGAGCAACAAATAGATAATTGGTACCAAATTGGTGATAAAAGTCGAGAAAATAACTGTAAAAAACGGTACATTTAACTTGTGCATATAGTTTGCCTCTGATGCCCACCTTATCCGTTGTCTGACGAATGTTGAAAACCTTCTAATGGGCTCATTTTCAACCCACGCACTTGAATCCGAAGCAAAAACAATTTTAGTCTTTGTTCCTTTTTTAATAACCTGCATAAAAAGAGAATCGTCACCACCAACACGATTTATAATCTCCTTATATCCACCAACTTTTTGGAAAAGCGATTTCCTGAATGCCAGATTCTGCCCACTGCAAGCCCAGGTAATACCAAGATTCAATGTACCCTGATCTGCCGCCATTAGCTGAAGAAAATCCAGTGCCTGTAAACGCCAAAATACAGATTTATTATATATAACTCCCGAAAATCCAGCCACCATACCAACCTCATTAGAAAAATAACCAACCATTGTAGAAACCCATTTTAAATCCATTAAACAATCTGCGTCCGTTGTCAGAATAATTTCTCCCTCTGCACTTTCTATTCCCAAACAAAGAGCTGCTTTTTTATTCTTATAACCTGATTTTCTCTCTTTTGTAGTAAGAACTTTAAGATTGGGAAAATTTTTTGACTGCTCCTGCAATAGTTCATACGTGCCATCGTCAGAGTTATTGTCTATTATAATAACTTCGTATAAATCTGAGGGATAGTCCTGCGCTTCAATGCGTTCTAATAATTTTGGAAGCCTCTTAACCTCATTCCTCGCTGCTACTACAACACTTACTTTTAGCTGACCTGAGAAATTAGGTTTAACAGGTTTATAAAGCCCAATCCAATAAATTAGTAGTGAAATAAAATATATTATGGAGAAAACAAAGGATATCCAGAAAAACCAAGTCACAGCTTGATCAAACCAATAAGAGAGATGCGATTATTAAATAAATTGAAATACCAAATATATCTGAGATTGTAGTAACAATCGGTCCCGTTGCAATCGCCGGATCAATATTTAGTCTATACAAAATTATTGGTGTTAATGTACCCATAGTTGCTGCAAGTAACATTGCTAACATAAGCGAAATGCTAATTGTTATTCCCATATTTAGAATATTAACTTGATGAAGGTGAAAAACAACAGCAAATACGCCAAGTAAAATTCCGTAAGCAAAACCGAGTATTATCCCGATCCTCATCTGTCCAAAAAGCACTTTCATAACCTGTTTAACGTTAATTCTTCCTGTTGCAAGACCTCTAACAATAATGGTTGAGGATTGTATGCCTACATTCCCACCCATACCGGCAACAATCGGCATAAATGCAGCCAGCATAACGAATTTATTAATAAGTGTGTCAAATCCCATAACAATCATTGAGACTATAAAACCACCAACAAAGGTTGCGAATAACCATGGGAATCGAATTTTAGTAGCTTCTAATGTCGTTTTTAATAATATTTCTCTATCCTTTCCCACACCTGCCATCTGGAGGAAATCTTCCGTAGCTTCTTCGCGTATAACATCAATAATATCATCAACAGTTACAATACCCAGCAGCTTATCATCTCGATCCACTACGGGCAATGCTAGAAAATTATATCGGCTTGTTATACGGGCAACTTCCTCCTGATCGGTTTCAGGTTGAACACTGACAACACGTGTTATCATAACATTTTTCAATTTTGTTTGCGGCTCAACCATTATCAACTGCCGGAGAGAAAGCACACCTGTCAGTTTCTCATTTTCATCTTCAATATAAATATAAAAAACCATCTCAAGGTCTTTTTGTTCATGAATCGAATTGATCGCATCTTGAACTGTATCCTCTTCCTTCATCTTGAGCGGCAGCGGAACCATAATACCGCCTGCTGTGTCCGGAGGATACATCATTAACTCTTCCAAATCCTCTGAGTCAGATGTACTCATCAACTCCAGCACTTTTTTCCCAACATCTTCAGGTAATTGGGCTAAAACATCAGCCTGATCGTCCGGTGCCATTTCTTTCAGGAGAGCTATAATTGATTTTGGCGGCATGTTCTCTAAAAGTTCGATAAGAATTGCTCTGTCAAGCTCCGTTAGAAACTCCGCCTTATAAGAACTATCTGTGATGAGATTGAAAATCTCTTCTCTATCAACCTCAGTAAAAGATCGAAATAACGCCGCCAGATCTGCAGGATGCGTCTTTAAAATCATCTTTTTAGTATTAGAAAGCGCATTACGGCGAATAAGTCGTCTATAAGTATCCAATAAAATCATAAACTCGTGATCTAACATGATTGTACCTCCAGATATCTTACTCTATAATTTTAGTTTCGAAGATGAACCATAAACATCTTCAATATTTACCACCTCTTCAGTTTTTTGAGAAATTGGCGTCACAGAAATAAATAATCGTATACCTACATAAAAGAGAACAACGCCGATTATTAAAATAAATGGCGAAGTATGTCCTCGCCATTCATACCAGGAAATTGATTCTGGTGTCTGATGGGCAAACCAAACTGCGACACTATTATTCAATGCGTGTAGAAAGAATGATATCCAGATAGAATTGGTCCTCCAAGCAACATATCCTAAGAAAAGCCCGATTAAATATATCTGAATCACCCACCATGGGTTGAAATGTACAATAGCAAATGTAAGCGCAGAAAAAAGTACGGCTTTTGTAACATCCTTTAATCTGTACTCGAGTACTCTTTGAAAAAATCCTCTAAAAATAATCTCCTCAACAAAAGGAGCAAGTATTATAACCAAACCAATAATAACAAGGGCTGAAGTTGGACCTTTGATTATCATTATCTCATTGATTTGCGAAAAGCTCTCGGGAACAGGGTGAATTATCTGCGCTATTCTATCAAGCTCATCAATAATGATGGTCAACCCGATACCAAGAGGAATAGCTGATAAAAGGGACCCCTGTGAGACTGGCTTTAGACGAAAAAATTTCTTGTAGCTGGATTTCATTCGTTTTGCCCAAAAAATTACTGGTACAGGCAAAAACATCTCTCCAACCAGTAGTGCAAATTGTGAAATAGTTACCTCTGTATCCCCTGAAGATGATATTCCAACTACTAATACAGTAACGAGGGAGGCAAATAGCAATCCCATAATCAAAAGGATAATTGCTGTTTTTATTTTTGGAATGATTTCAGGCATTTGAATACTTTATTTTATTCGGAAAAAGCGAGTGAATTTATAGACATAGCGAAGGAAAGTCAAGGCATTAACTCCTTCCATAAAAATGTAAAATATAACGCTATTTGCTAAGATGAACTTGACAGGATTAATTATTTTACTTCAGCATATCCTGAACTTCTCCCTTAATCTTACCAGAAAGCTTCTGCATTTCTTGTTGGATCAACTCAGCATCGCTCTCTTTAAATCCCTGTTTGTAATAAGCTATTTTCCCATCCTCTGTAATAATAACAAAAGTTGGTGTAACTGAAGATTTATATTTTTTAGATATCACTCCATATTTATCATGCAATACAGGAAGAGTATACCCCATTTTCGAAATATACTTCTTCACTTTACTTTCATTTTCTCCAACATTCACAAGATAAATACTAAATTTTGTATATTCTTCTTTTAGAGTATGAATATATGGTATTTCTTTACGGCATGGTATACATGAAGTAGTAAAGAAATTTAACACTACGGGTCTCTTTTTATCAGGGCGCGCTTTGTCTCCAACCAATTTACTTAGAAAAAAATCTCCGCCACCTATCTTATGAGCATAAAACACCGGCGCTACCTCTCCAACTCTCAAAACATCATCATTTACTGCTGAAGAATCGGCACTCAATGACAATAAAACCATCATTAAAACAACATACATAGACGTCATATCAGTCCTCTCCGTCTTCATATAGTAACTCATTTAAAAATATACCGACAGACACTCCTAAATTGAGCGACTCCCCATAACCTCTCTTTCGAATACTCAGCAGGTAATCTGCATTGTCAATAATCTTCTTTGGTAAACCATGCGATTCACTGCCAAAAACAAGAATCCACTTATTACCTAAACTAAATTCTGACAATTTGTTCCCTGACATATCTGCCGCCAAAAATTTTATCCCCTTTCCCTTTGCTCTATTGTATAACAACTCAAAGTCAATATTTGGAGAAATTTTCATATGGAAAATAGCTCCCATTGATCCGCGTACAACCTTTGAGCTATAAACATCGACAGAACCGGGAGAAATAAAAATGCGCTTAACATCAAACCAAAGCGAGGTACGAATTATTGTTCCCAAATTACCTGGATCGCTTACTTGCCATAAATAAAGTGCAGGAATGTCGTCTTCATCGAGAAACTCAAAATCCTTTTCATTTATTTTCCCAACAGCAATTATACCTTCCGGGGTCTTCAGCGAACTGATTCGATTGATTTCTTTCTGTGAAATCAAATATATTTTTATAGAAAAATTCTTCGACAAACCAATTATCTCTATCTTTGAACTTTCATCAAGCTTACTTGAAATGTAAATTGATTCTACAGGAAAATCTGCCAGCAGCGCTTCCTTAACTGGCTTTAGTCCCTCGATTAAAAATAGCTTATGCTGGTAACGATACTTTTTTAAATGAAGAGAACGAATAAGAACCCTTTCAATGTTTGAGAGTTTATAGTGATGGATTGATTTCTGTTCCTTGACTGCCGATTTTTCATGAAATTTTGTTTTCTGGCTCCGGTGCATTTCCTTCAGTCTTTTTATTAATGCCTGACTTTGCGAATCATCATATTTTTCCAATTTCCAAATTTTTCCCAGGTTCAAATTTAACTTTCACATAAATACTGTCGTATTAAATTACGTACTGTCTATGGAGTTTTTACTGATATCATAAATTTCATTGAAAAGTTATAAATAGCATTCAAATGAAACAAGCCCGTACTAATAAAGATATTTTGCTCCTCGTCTTTTTAAGACTTAAATCGCTTCTAATTGCTATTTTCATAAGTAAACCAAAAATATTGTACGTATTTTCAGACCGCCGACAAAATATTAGAAAAGAACGAATCTCTATTAAATACAATGGGGTAAATTTTATTGCATTGCGATATTCCAAGATCCCTCTAACAAAACGACCCGCACTTATATTAAACATTGGAATATCCTCTTATGGTGAAAATCATGTTATTTTAAACCATTTAGCTAAGGCAATTGCCCTATTAGGATACCATGCTTTTATTCCTAGCTTTTATGAAATGAAAGATTGCTGGATTCGTAAAGAATCTGTCGAACACATGGAACACGCTATTTTTGCTATTTCAAATTTGGATTATGTCAACTCGAACCAGATTGGCATAATTGGATTGTGCTTCGGAGGAGGACTATCCTTGCTTGCAGTTAAAAACTCAGAGGTAAATAAAAAAATTAAATTTGCTCTTGTGTTGGGAACATATTCTGATCTTGAATCTTCTCTTCGATTCTCTTTCACAGGAAAATTTAAAGTTCACAATAAAACCAAATACATCACTCCACATTCCAATAGTAAAATTGTCTTTCTCTACAATTTTTTAGAAAAACTGAATTTATTTAAAAACATAGAGAAAACAAGAAAAGTACTCGGTAATTTTCTAAAAGACAGAACGATGTTGGCTTTTGAAAATATGCGATACCTCGAGCCTGCTGACCGAAAATTAATTTTATCTTTATACAGAAGTAGCGAAACAGATGATATTTGCTATAAAATGATCATCTCCAATGTCAAAGAATTATCAGACACACTATCGCCAAAACATATTAAAGATAATCTCAGGATACCGATCTTCATCATACATGGCATTTATGATGACATGATAGATTACGGGCAGGGTATTAATTTAGCAGAATCTCTTTATAGCTCTGGTGGAGTATATCTGCATTTATCAGATATATTGTTCAATAAAAAGGTTAGCCATTTTTTATCAAATCCAGTAAAGTGGATCAATGGTAACTTAAAACTATCAAATGTTTTTTACCATGCTCTTGCTGTTCTTCACTCTGATAAAAACTTAAAATACAATCCTGAAAATGAACCGATTAGGTTTAAGATTTAACAATATTTACTCAAGTTTCGCATATTTTTAAAGTTTTTATCATTATTAATTTGAATAGCCCCCAGTTTCAACTGGGGGTATAATGAAATAGTTAACCGTTACAAGATTTTTCACGTTCTGTCCCGCGCATATCCTATCCCGACAAGTCGGGACCGATTTTTCGGGATAATCAGGCAACTGCCTGATTGAACGTGAAAAAATTGAACTTATATATCTCAATCCCCCAACTTGCCAAAGGCATCTGCCTATCGGCTGAAAAGTTGGGGGCTATTCAAATAACATTAAATATTTTTTCTAGACTGTGAAACTTGAGTATTTATTAATGCTCGAACCTTCCTTCCTCGAGAAATAAAATTATCTGCCTAATAACCTCGTTCTGCCAGAATAGTGTTTAATGTAAACCGGGCATCAAAATAAAATCTTTACATCCGTTAAGCTTTGTTTCTTCAACAGCAAGCGTTCTGTCATCATCTACTGGAATTAATGGATTGAAACCGTTCTTTTTATTTAGTCCCCCGGCTATTATACCAAAAGGTCTCCATAGTCCATTTAGTAGATGAATAATCAAAATTAAGTGCGGAATAGCCTACCTTTTGCAGGTGTTTTTCTATTTTACACATAGTAAATGGACTATCTGCAAACACATGGAGCAAAACCACGAATTCTTTATTCTTAGGATTAATTAAAGTAGTGTCTCTGAGATGAGGAGAAGCTATTGATATCGAATAAATAAATGCGACAACTACTAGTAAAAAAAGATGTTTATTCCACAAACGTTACTTTTTTTTCTCTAACTTTTTAAGCTGTTTGATAGCTTTTGCTTCGCTTTTCGTACCGGGGAAATTAGTAATTATAAGATTCAGTGTCTCTATAGTCTTATCAACATCTTTTATTTTTACGTTGTAAATCTTAGCGATTTTACCAAGCCCTTCTAGTGCTTGATCCGATTGTGGATATTTCTCAAAAAGACTCATATACTGAGCAATAGCAGCTTCATATTGTTTATGACTGCTATACAAATCTCCCGACGAAATAATAGATTTATAAGCACCTGGTGTATCAGGATAACGTTCATCAATTGATTTATATGTAGTTACAGCATCTTCAATCAAATTCATTTCAGAAGCAAGAATGGCTGCTCTTCTCATCAATGCGGAAATAGATTTTTCAGATTCACTACAGCTATCAGCAAAGATTTGGTATTCTTTAACAGCCTTCTCCCAGTTTTTAAGATATATATCTGCAATCTTTGCTATATGGTAATGAGCACTTAGAGCGAGTGTGTCTTCAGGAAATTTCTCTATGAGACTGTAAAATGACTCTACAGCATATTTATATTCTGCAAATTTCTCCTCCTGAATTATACCAATGCGATAAAGTGCTATACGCATCTCATCGCCTTCAGGGTAAAATGTCATAAGCCTTTTATAGTAAATAAAAGCGCGTTGGGGCTGTTCTTTTTTTAATAATGCTTCCCCAACCCAAAGATTTACCTGGGAAGCCCGAGGAGAAAATGGATATATTTGTAAAAACCTCTTTGCTTCGCCAATAAAATGCTTCCTAATCTCGAGATTGGGAAACTCTCTCAACAATTCCAAAAACTTAAAATATCGTACATCCATATTGGGATAAGCGGGAATTGTACCAACTAGGGACATCAGGTAATCAGAATCTTTTCTATACGATTTTTCAGTCCTAAAAATTCCCGACCGGATATTTTTTACCTCTTCATATAGTGGCGAATTTGGATAAATGTAGAGGAACTTTAAAATAGAAAATTCAGCACTACTCCAATCTTCTTTTCTGATATACAGCTGGGTTAGAAAGTCCTGAACAGAATCGCATCTTGCTTCGGGGAAGAAAGTCTCAATGTATCTTTTCAATTCCTTAATCTGAAAAGGATAGATATCCTCTCCACTTTCCCTCAATTTCCAGATTCTTTTCTTTGCTTTGCTTTCTTCCATTTTTAACATTTTACTATAATCGAAGTGCTTCTCCTCTAAATCTGTGTCATATTCAGAAACAATTTCTCCGATACTTGAAAGCAACTCGGTATTGAGATTCATTATACTATCTAAAAGAGCCTCAACCTGTTCGGAATACATAATTTTAATTGAATCACTCTCCTGAAATGCTTTAGTAAGAGAATCTATAATTTCCTGAAGTTTATCATCAAAGTTCATTTGCAAAGAATCAACAATGAACTGGCGAAGCGCAACTATATCGCCAATCGCTTGATCCTCCACAGATTTTTGAAGTTCTAATTCCTGTTTACCCATTATTGTATCCACCATACTATCAACTTCACCTTCTGAAACCTGATGAGAAGCACCCTCAATTTGACAAAATCCATAAGTGTTGATTATCGGTACTATCACAAAAAGAGAAATAATTAACACGTATCCAATAAATTTGTACATATAATTTCTCATAATAACCTCACTGATTTCCGATTAAAAAATTAATCATAGCTGCATTTATTACAAAGCAGTGAATTTCCCCAATTAATTATCCATACCTATCCTATTATCCTATCAAAATGTAAGTTATAATATTTCTCTGAAAAAAAAAGAAAAACGAATACATAAAAGGGTCTTTTAGAAATGTGTCGATCCATAGGATTCTCCGAGGGAGTCCTATCTCAAAGAGATCCCTTTGGGACGTGACCTTTGGAAAGACGTCCCTGGGAAAAGTCTGTAGTCACATGAAAAATATCATCCCTTAAATCCAAAGTGATGGAATGTCCCAACTTAACACAAGTCCCAAAGAGAATCTCACATCTTAACAAAAAAACTATCTTATAGACTTGTGTTAAGTTGAGACGTTGTAATAAGAAAATCCTTTTTCTTTCCTCAAAGTTGTTGCAATTTTTGTATGAATTTGAAAAATGAAAGAAAATTATGGTTTCTAATAAAGACCCGAAAGCCATGTTGTAGCATTGCTACAAAGGTGAGTTGTTTTAGTATAGTTGAAAAGAGAACTGTTGCAATCCACGACAAAAAGTCGAAACCCGTTTGGCTTCGCGCATCGAAGACGTCCCGCTTGGAAAAACGGGTTGTTTAAGGAGCTCTTATATGAATAGGTTTAAATTACCCCAACCATTAAAAGAAGGCTCTACAATAGGCGTTATCGCCCCTGCAAGTTCCGCAAAAAGAAAATTTGTGGCAAGTGGACTCGAGTACATTCGCAAGAAAGGCTACAAAGTAAAAACAGCTCCAAATCTCTCACGAGGCAAGTTTTATCTTGCAGGCAGTGACCAACTTAGAACCAAATTACTTGAAGAGTTTTTTCTTGATCCAGAGATTGACGGTATAATCTGTGTTCGAGGCGGCTACGGACTACTGCGGATACTGGATAAGATTTCCTACGAAAAATTGGCTTCGATTCAACCAAAGGTATTCGTTGGCTATTCAGATGTTACCGCATTGCAAATGGCATTGTTAAGTAAACTCGGCTGGATCACCTACTCAGGTCCAATGGTAGCATCTGAGATGGGGCAGGAAATTTCACAATTTTCCGAGGAATGGTTATGGAAGATGATTTCTGATCATCCATATCCGATAGAGCTCATTAATCCGGAAGACCAACCTCTAAAAGTTTTCAAACACGGAAAAGCAGAAGGCGAACTTTTAGGTGGCTGCCTTACTTTAGTAACACCATTGCTGGGAACACCTTATATGCCTTCATTAAAAGGCGCTATTTTAGTCATTGAAGATATAGGTGAGAGAACATATCGTCTCGATAAGGCATTAAATATTTTACGCCTTCATAATGTATTCGATCAAATTGCGGGCTTAATCGTCGGACATTTCGTAAATTGCTTACCGAAAAATCCGGACCGCTCTTTCACACTCGAAGATTATTTAACAGATGTTTTA
>DAOUYY010000101.1 GCA_030665885.1 Fidelibacterota bacterium | reverse complement strand
GGTTTTACATAACCCTGCTCCGGCAGTAAGGCATGACAAACACCGTGCCTTCCCACATCATAAAATTTTTTGATACCCTTTTCTTTTGCCCAGAATCTTATCTTCTTTACTAGTTCTGCCGATTTAATATCTTTATTCGGTATAAAGTGATCTGGCATTACCACAATTTTGTCTGGATCAAATACATTGTCCATTCCGTGAGCTTTGAGTATATCAATAGCAGGAGTTGTTGTCACATCGTGGCACATGATCAGATCGATCTTCGCATTGATTAATTCACCGGGTTTTATACTATCCCTATCACAATGTTCTGCTAATATTTTTTCTGTTATTGTACTACCCAAAATCTTCTCCACTTTTATCTAAAACTAAATCCTATCTCTCTAATTGATACTCATCTCTGCGGATGAATCCGTTTTTCAAAATTAAATGCTTTATTTATGCCAATAATTATTGCAATCGCACTCGCTTTAATCACATCCTCATTAACTGCCTCCGCCGAGAAGATATTATTATCCTTATCCATCAATTTAATAGATACCTCAGCTAGCGCATTTGTCCCACCGGTTATGGCTTTTAAATTGTATTGAGTTAACCTTAATGATGGTCCGACAATATTCCATATCGCTTGACTGACGGCATCTACCGGTCCAACTCCCACTCCAGCTCCTATTTTTACTTCTCCATCGACACTCAACTTAACGGAGGCTGTTGGCGTCATGGCACTCCCCGTTGTGACTGCAAATTCCTCTAGTTTTATCTTCTGCTCCTTTTCAGATAGCTGATGTATAACATCATTAGCAATTGCAATAATATCATCTCTCTCAACATTCTTTTGCTTGTCTGCTAAATCTTTGACCTTCTCAGTGATTTTGTGTGTTTCTTCTTTCGAAAGTTCATATCCTGCCTTCTTCAGTAAATTCGTTACAGCGTGCTTTCCGGAGTGCTTCCCGATGACAATATTTTCACCTGTCCATCCGATGTCACCAGGTTCCATTATTTCATAGGTTCTTTTACTGGACAATACTCCATGCTGATGGATACCGGCTTCATGAGCAAATGCATTCAATCCAACAATCGCTTTATTTCTCTGAACTTCTATTCCTGTCAATTTTGAAACCAGTCTGCTTGTTTTGTAGATTTCCTTTGTATTGATTCCAACATCAACATTAAAATAATCCTTTCGCGTTACAAGATTCATGACTATTTCTTCAATCGAAGCATTACCCGCCCTTTCGCCAATACCATTGATACAGCCTTCAACTTGTGTTGCTCCAGCCTCAACTGCTGCCAAAGAATTTGCAACGGCATTGCCCAGATCATTATGACAATGTACGCTTACTACAATATCTTTGGACTCAGGAACCTTTTCAAAAAGATATTTTATCCTGTTTCCAAACTCCTTCGGCTCTGCATACCCGACAGTATCAGGTATATTAATTGTCGTTGCACCAGCCTTTATCGCTTCCCTAACAACATCGCACATATAATCCAGATTAGTTCGTGCTGCATCTTCAGGAGAGAATTCCACATCTTCACAATACTGTTTTGCTCTTTTAACTGCACGCACTACCATATCAATGACTTCTTCTTTGCTTTTCTTCAGTTTTTCCTCTCTATGAATTTTCGATGTTGCAATAAATGTGTGAATTCGTGGTCTCTCTGAATGCCTAATTGCTTCCCAACATCTATCAATGTCTTTATCGTTAGCTCTTGCCAAACCGCAAATGATAGGTCCCTTAACATTTTTTGCTACTAAACTAACAGCTTCAAAATCTCCTTCAGAAGCAATAGGAAAACCAGCTTCAATTACATCCATACCCAATCTTGCAAGCTGTCTGGCAACTATCAGTTTGTCACTGACAGTCAATGATGCTCCGGGACTTTGCTCTCCATCTCTTAGAGTAGTGTCAAAAATAATTATTTTTCTTCCTTCCATTTTATCACCTTTTAGTTTATTACCCTGGCGCCTTTGTAGTAATATTTGAATCTTTCTTTCTCTGATGCATTAGATAATAAGAAACACTGTCTACAAGAGCTTGCCAGCTTGCTTCAATAATATTTTCTGAAACACCTACCGTACTCCATAATAATCTATCCGCAGAGGAATCAATAAGTACGCGCACTTTAGCGCCTGTTCCATCCTTCACATTCAGAACACGGACTTTGTAATCAGAAAGATGCATTTTTTCAATTTCGGGAAAAAATTTAATCAGCGCTTTTCTTAAAGCCTTATCCAGGGCATTAACAGGACCGTTTCCTTCCGCGGCAGTATGTTCAGTTATTCCGTTTACTTTTAAACGGATCGTGGCTTCGGATCGTGGTGCCCCAGATTCATCCTTTTCAACAGTAATCCTAAAACCCTTTAATTCGAAAAAATCTCGTTGTTCTCCTGTTAACTTTTTCACTAAGAGTTCAAATGAGCCTTCCGCTGCTTCAAATTGGTAACCATCGTTTTCTAGATTCTTCAGTTGATTGACTATCTTGGGTACTTTCTCTTTATGCTTCTTCAAGTCGATATTTAATTCATCCGCTTTGTAAATAACATTACTTCGTCCAGAAAGATCTGAGATCAAAACTCTCTGTGAATTACCAACCTTTTCAGGAAGGATGTGCTCGTAAGTACGGGCATCTTTCATAACAGCGTTTACGTGGATTCCACCCTTGTGAGCAAATGCGCTCTTTCCCACAAAAGGTAAATTCAAAGGCTGCGACACATTGGCTATCTCGGCCACAAAATGGGATAATACAGTTAATTGCGGTAGATTCTTCTCGGGTACACATTGATAACCATACTTGATTTGAAGATTAGGAATTACAGAACATAAATTTACATTTCCACAACGTTCCCCATACCCGTTGATTGTTCCCTGTACATGTTCGCACCCTTCCTCAACTGCAATCAAGGTATTGGCAACCGCTAAACCAGAATCGTTGTGTGCATGTATTCCCAAAGGAGCTATAGTCTTTTCCCTTGTTTCGCTAACAATTTGAGCCAAATCTGAAGTTAAAGTACCTCCATTGGTATCGCAGAGTACCAGCACGTCTGCTCCCGCTGTTTCTGCGGCTAACAGTGTCTGTAGCGCATATTCAGAACTATCTTTATATCCATCGAAATAATGCTCTACATCAAAAATAACCTCTTTTCCCCGGGACTTTAAAAAGCGAATAGAATCCTCTATAAGATTTAAATTTTCTTCTGGAGTGATCTTTAAAACCCTTTCAACGTGTAGTACCCATGATTTGCCGAATATAGAAATAACAGAGGTATTAGCTTCCAGAAGGGCTCGAAGATTAGGATCCTCTTCCGCACAATGTCTAACGTGCCGGGTACTCCCAAAGGCAACAATTTTTGCATGCTTAAATTGGATTTGGTTTGCTCTCTGGAAAAATAACAAATCTTTAGGATTAGATCCCGGCCAACCCCCTTCGATGTAGTGAATTCCAAACTCATCTAAACGCTGAGCAATTCGAAGTTTATCTTCTGCGGATAGGGAGATTTGCTCTCCCTGAGTTCCATCCCGGAGAGTTGTATCAAAAACCTTTATTTTTCTTTTTTGCATCACACTTGTCAATCCTTTCTTTGAAGCCAGGGCATCATCTTCCTGAGTTGACGACCCACCTCTTCAATTTGTAACTCTTTGTGTTCTCTACGCAGAGCGTTCATGACAGGTCTTCCAGCCTGATTCTCTGCGATCCAATCTTTCGCAAAGGAACCATCCTGAATTGCCTGAAGAATCTCTCTCATCCTTTGTTTCGTTTTATCATCAACAACAAGCGGTCCCCGTGTCATACCGCCGTATTCTGCTGTATCACTCACAGAATAATACATGCCACCGATGCCACCTTCGTAAAAAAGATCCACAATCAGTTTTAATTCATGCAGACATTCGAAGTAAGCAATCTCCGGTTGATAACCAGCTTCTACCAGCGTTTCAAAACCTGCTTTGACCAGTTCCGTAACACCTCCGCACAAAATCGTCTGCTCACCGAAAAGATCGGTTTCGGTTTCTTCTTTAAATGTTGTCTCGATGATTCCTGCTCTTCCTGCTCCAATTCCACAAGCATGTGCTAATGCCAATTCTTTTGCTTTACCGGAAGCATCCTGATATACGGCAATTAAAGAAGGCACACCAGCTCCATTCTCATACATTCGTCTCACCAGATGACCAGGTCCTTTTGGAGCAACCATATATACATCAATATCATCTGATGGTTTTATCTGCCCAAAATGGATATTGAATCCATGTGAGAAAACTAGTGCCTTTCCACCTGTCATATTCTTCTTTATTTCACTATAGTAAACCTTTTTCTGAATTTCATCAGGGATAAGAATCTGGACGATATCAGCTTTTTCGCTTGCCTCATCAGCGCTCATCGGCTTGAATCCATGTTTTTCTGCAAGTTTGTAATTGTCTGTACCCTTGATTTCTGCAACTATGACATCATATCCACTGTCGCGTAGATTTTGCGCTTGGGCATGTCCCTGACTACCATAACCGATTATTGCTATAGTTTTGTTTTTTAACAATTCTTTGTTTGCATCTTTGTCATAATACATTTTGACTGACATTTCTTTCTCCTATTTAATGGTTATGTTCTGTTTTACCCTATTTTTATTGTCTATTTATGGTCTATGATGTAACCCATTAAACACTCTCCTTACTAAGTTTCACTTACCGCCACTTCTCCGCTTCTTACAAACTCTTTGATACCAAAGGGCTTCAAGAGCTGGATAAATCTTTCTACTTTCCGCGGCGGTCCAGAAAGATCAATGGTTATATGATTTTGCGTCACATCTACAATTTTTGCCCTGAAAACTTCAATAAGCTGAAAAATCTCCGATCGGTTCTTTGCAGCATTTACCTTTATCAAAATAAATTCACGGACGATATAATTCTTTTTATGAGAAATATCTATAATCTTAATGGTATCAACAAGTTTATTTAACTGCTTTGTTACCTGTTCAATTCGTTCTTCCGTGCCTATTACTACAAGGTTAATCTTGTAGATATCCGGATTCTCTGTGGGCGCACCGATGACACTTTCAATATTATAGCCTCTTGAAGCAAGAAGACCGGAAATTCGCGCCAGAACACCTACATGATTTGCTACAGTTATTATGATTGTGTGTTTTTCTTCCATTACTCCTCTCCCGATAATATTTCATTAATAGATTTCCCTGCGGGAACCATAGGATACACATTTTCAACTTTTCTTACCATGAATTCCATTAGAGCAGGTCCTTCCACTTTTAATCCCTCTTCTAATACAGAATCAACCTCAGTGGGTTTTACAGCTCTAAGTCCTTTTAAGCCATTTGCTTCTGCAACTTTTACAAAATCGGGGAGGTAAAGCTGAGGGCACTCTTTTCTCGGTCCCCTGCAATCTTTAGGACAATCAGGTCCACGTTTAAGACAAGTACTGGAATATCTTTTTTCCCAGAAAAGATCCTGCCATTGCCTTACCATTCCGAGATATGAATTATTCAAAACTGCTATTTTTACAGGTATTTTGTTTATAGCACAAGTTGCAAGCTCCTGTATATTCATCTGGATACTACCATCACCAGATATGCTAACAACCATCCGATCTGGAAATGCCATTGCTGCGCCCATTGCTGCTGGTAAACCATAACCCATTGTGCCGAGCCCTCCGGAGCTTAAGAAAGAGCGTGGTTTTTTATGTTGATAAAAGAGTGCAGACCACATCTGATGTTGACCAACGTCGGTTACGATTATTGTGTCTGAATCGGCAATCTGGCTTATGCGATCAATAACATACTGCGGCAGTATTTCACCGTCCTCTGGTTGAATGTATTTTAAGGGATACTTTTTCTTCCATTCTTCTGTAGTATTATTCCAACCGTCTGGTTTTCTGGGATTCACTTCAGCCAAAAGATCGGACAAAAGATTTTTTGCGTCTCCTACAATAGGTATATCTGTTTTTACGTTTTTACCGATCTCTGAAGGATCAATATCAATATGGGCAATTTTGGCATTTTTTGCAAAAGTGTGTTTATTGCCTGTAATCCTATCATCAAAACGAGCACCAACAGCGATCAAGAGATCGCACTCCATAAGTGCATAGTTTGCGGCATGTGTGCCGTGCATTCCAGGCATCCCGAGGAAAAGCCTGTTATCGTACGGTACACTACCAAGTCCCATTAATGTAACAACTATAGGTATATTTGTTTTCTGGAGAAGCTTCTGGAGTTCTTTGCTAGCATCCGAGCTTATAATACCCCCTCCAGTGTAAAGCAGAGGTTTTTTTGCTCTGTTGATGGACCGAGCAAGCTTTTGTACCTGCCTCGGATTCCCGTTCAATGTCGGTTTATAACCCGGAAGATCCACAGTTTCAGGATAGCTATAAGATTTTACCTTTGCATTCGAAACATCTACTGGAAAATCAATTGATACGGGACCAGGTCGCCCACTGCGGGCGATATGAAATGCCTCTTTTATAATGCGCGGGAGCTCATCAACCTTCTGCACCAGATAATTATGTTTACATACAGACCTCGTGAGTCCAGTCATGTCTGTCTCTTGAAAAGCATCTGATCCAATATAATCTGTGCGTACTTGACCACTTATAACAATAATTGGTACAGAATCCAGCTTTGCTGTAACGATCCCAGTTATTGTATTTGTTGCTCCGGGACCAGACGTTACTAGACATACTCCGACTTTCCCCGTTGCCCGGGCATAGCCGTCTGCAGCATGGGTTGCTCCCTGTTCATGACGTGTTAAAATGAATTTCATTTTATCTTCCCTGTAAAGGACATCGAAAATAGGAATAACAGCACCACCAGGGTAGCCAAACATCAAGTCTACTCCTTCTTTCTTTAATGCATCAATAAGTACTTCTGCGCCGTTCATTTATGTTCTCCTTATTAAAATTTTCTTCGTCATAAAAATAAAGTATCTAAAGACTTTTAATGGAATAATCGTCGCCCTCATCTGGCATTTTACCATCGAAGTATTGCTCCTTCGCTTGCGGAGGATACCATCTTTGAATACCTGCCCAAAGCACCATAGTCAACTTTCGGTTTCTTAGGCTTCCATTTTTTTCTCCGTCTCTCTATTTCGGAATCGGAAAGTTTTACATTAAGTTTTCCCTCCGGAATATCAATGGAAATTATATCCCCATCTTTTAATAGACCGATTACTCCTCCGGCAGCTGCTTCAGGAGCAACATGACCGATGCATGCACCCCGTGTACCACCGGAGAATCTCCCATCCGTGATCAAAGCGACGCTCTCTCCAAATCCACGTCCCATAATGTAAGACGTAGGTGACAACATTTCTTGCATGCCGGGACCTCCTTTTGGTCCTTCATAACGGATCACAACAACATCACCTGCCTTCACTTTTCTGGAAAGTATTCCCTCACAAGCCTCTTCCTGGCTATCAAAAATCAAAGCAGTGCCTTCAAATACAAGCATTTTTTCAGAAACGCCCGCGTATTTAACAACACTTCCTTCCTGAGCAAGATTACCATATAAAACCGTAATACCTCCACTAGTACTATATGCTTTCTCAAGCGGGCGTATTACTACTTCATCATTGATTTTTGCACCTTCAATATTTTCACCAATAGTCTTGCCGGTGACTGTAGGACAGTCAAGACTTAAAAGCCCTTCAATTCTCGAAATCTCGTTTAGGATAGCACTTACGCCTCCTGCACGATCAACGTCTTCTATATGAAAGTGGCTGGATGGAGCGACCTTGCATATATTGCTTGTCCTTCTTGAAATCTCATTTATTCGTTTTAAATCGTATTTTATCCCTCCTTCATGTGCTATTGCTAGGATGTGTAGAATAGTATTAGTTGACCCACCCATTGCCATATCGAGAGCCACAGCATTATCAATGGATTTCTCTGTAATAATATCAAGTGGTTTTATGTTTTCTTTTACCAATCCTACAATCTTTTCCCCCGCATCCTTATACAGTTTTGCGCGTTTTTTATCTTCAGCGAGAATTGTACCGTTTCCAGGCAGGGCTATTCCAATAGCTTCGCAAAGGCAGTTCATGGAATTAGCAGTAAATAGTCCTGAACAGCTTCCGCATCCGGGACAGGCATTGTCTTCGATATGCTTCAGTTTATCTTCAGAGATTTTTCCATCTTTATATGCGCTGATTCCCTCAAACACAGAAATAAGATCAACCACTTTTCCATCTTTTGTTTTTCCTGCTTTCATGGGACCGCCGGAAACAAAAATAGTAGGAATATTTACTCTCATTGCAGCCATAAGCATACCGGGTACTATTTTATCGCAGTTGGGAATGCAGATCATCCCATCAAAACAGTGAGCCCGGAGCATGGTTTCAATAGCATCTGCTATTATTTCACGGCTGAGTAGGCTGTATCTCATACCCATGTGACCCATGGCAATTCCATCACAAACGGCTATGGTGTTGAAAATAAAGGGAAGACCGCCTGCTTTGTATACTGCATTTTTTATAATTTCTCCAACTTTATTCAAGTGTACATGCCCGGGTACTATATCAGTGTAGGAGTTCGCAATTGCAATAAAAGGTCTGTTTAAGTCTCCCTCCTTTACGCCGCATGCTTTAAGAAGAGATCTGTGAGGCGCTCTCTCAAAGCCTTTCTTTACGGTATCGCTTATCATCTCAAAATTCCTGTAGTTGATTTTGTATTGTGCTTTTTATAATCATTGTAAGACTCTCATTCCGTTATGAAAAAGCCCCATTCCGTCTTTGTGCGAAAGGGGGCTAGATTCTTTTTTTATGGTCTCTACGTTACCCTTTCGCATCTCCTTGCAAAAGAATAATGATGCCTATTAGAACCAGTAAAATTCTTCTAATGTTTATTTGAAAACTCATCATAGATTTACATTCACCTTTCAATTTGACGTAAATATAGCCTT